>JARGNS010000228.1 GCA_029213105.1 Planctomycetota bacterium | reverse complement strand
CGGGCAGGGGTCACGGGCGACGGCGTCGTGATCGTGGAGGGCATGGACACGATCGACGTCTCCAAGGTCACGGGGAGCCACAGCTACATCGGCGACAGCCAACCCGTCCTCAACGACCTGAAGGCCCTGCTGCGCTTCGAGCGCACGCTCACGGAGAAGGCAGGGGTGGTTGTCGGTTGGTTGGACAACCACGAGTACTGGATCCTCGAGGAGCTGTCCGCCGGGAAGAAGTGAGCGCAGCCTTCCCGACCCCGACCCCGACCCCGATCCCGACCGACGCACGGCCCACGTCGGGACGAAGCGGCCCTGGAGTCAGTTCGAGCCCAGGCTGCCGCGCAGCGCTAGGATGCGGCTAGAGGCCCGATGGTGGAGGAGAGGTGCGTTGAGCGCGGATGAGACCCACACGCAGCATCGTCCTTGCATCCTGCTCGTGGACGACACCAACCTGGTCCACGCCTACCTGCAGCGCATGCTCGGGCCGGAGGGCTACGAGGTCAGCCACGCCCGCGACGGGGAGGCTGGCCTGCGTGCGGCCACCGAGACGCCCCCGGATGTGATCATCACCAGCATCGAGTTGCCGAAGCTCAATGGCTACGACATGTGCGCGCAGATCAAGGCGCTGCCCGGCATGGCGGAGCTCCCGATCCTGGTGCTCTCCTCCCGCACCTCGGGCGTCGACATCGATCGGTGCTTCGACGCGGGTGCTACGGACTTCCTCCCGAAGCCCTTTGCCAAGGAGGTGCTTCTGGCTCGCCTGGAGAAGGCCCTCTCGAGCGGCACGGATCGACGTGGGACCGTGCTCGTCGTGGAGGACAGCGCGGTCCAGCGCGCCGTCATCGTGGGGGCCCTGCAGAAGGAGGGCTTCGACGTGCTCGCCGGGGCACATGGGGGGGAGGGGCTCGAGCTGGCGATCGAGCACTGGCCCGACCTCGTGGTGACCGACTCCGAGATGCCGGTGATGAACGGACGCGACCTCACCCGCGAGATCCGCAAGCACGAGCGGCTCGTCGACGTGCCCGTGCTGATGCTCACGGCGGCGGACACGTCCGTTGACCGCGCCAAGGGCGAGCATGCCGGCGTCACGGCCTACATCACGAAGCCCTTCGTGCCCGATCAGGTCGTCGTCATCGTCAAGAAGCTGATCGCGGAGCACCGGCTCGTGCGCGAGCGGTCGGCCATGCACCGCTACATGTCGGACTCGGCGGCGGCGGCGGCCGCCGCGGTGGCCGATTCCAAGGGGGATGTGGCCGACGTCATGCGGGCGGAGATGAAGTTCGCAACCATCTTCTTCACGGACATCGTGGGCTTCACGCCCATGACCGAGCGGATGGAACCGCACCAGCTTGTGGGCCTCCTCAACGAGTACTTCGACGCCATGGCGCCCCTGTTCAAGGAACGTGGGGGCAACATCGACAAGCTCATCGGGGACGCCATCATGGCCACGTTCGTGGCCGACGACGACCGGGATGCGGCGGCTGCGGCCGTCGATACGGGTTTGGCCATGCTGAGGACCCTGGCGTCGTTCAACGAGGGACGAGAGGAGCCCGTCCGCATCCGCGTGGGCATCAACTCGGGCGAAGTCATCATGGGCGACATCGGCAGCCGGCTCTACCGACGGGACTACACGGCAATCGGTGACGCGGTCAATGTGGCCGCCCGTCTGGAGTCGGCGGCGGAGCACGACTCCGTCTTGATCAGCGCGGCGACCTACGCGCTCGTCGCCGATCGGTTCGACGTCGAGGCCCGGGGGCCGATCCAGGTGAAGGGGAAGTCCGCGTCCATCACGGTCTATCGAGTGAACGGATCGCGGGGGGGCTAGCCCTCGCACTCGAGCACGTCGCGGGCCATGCGCTTCTGATCGCGGGCCGATCCTGGTGAGATCGACATGACCGCGGAGTCGCTGGCGCAGAGGCCCTCTGATCAGCGGCACGCTCGCGCGCCAGGTCGGAGGGACCGAGCCATCCGCAGAACGACCCCTGGACAGGCCTTCGAGGCATGAGCCGGAGGGAGCCTTGCGGCTGCGCCAGCTCTCCGTCGATCAGCGACTCCTGATGAGCAGGATCGGGCCGTCCCCATTGCCGGTCGCCCGCTCGAACTCTGCGTACTGTGCAGCTGCATCCACGGAACTAGTCGGGAACCGCACCAACAGGTCGCTCGTCAGCGAGCCAGCTCTGAGGGCGGCCACCACGGCAGCCGTCACGTCGACCTGCAGGACACCTGGCGTCCCGTCGCTCATGAGCGCCCCGACGCTGGTGGCCAGGACCGTCGGTGCGAAGTCACCGGATCCGAGCGTCAGACCGAAATCTGCCCGGTCAACGACAGCCGCACCGAAGGCGGCATACGGAGCTCCGACGACTCTCGTCTGCCGCAACTGCAGGGTCACCGATTCGACGTCGTCGGCCGCTGGCGTCAGGCCAAGCGGATCGATGAGCGTGAATCGCAGGCCGAGCCGCATCGCCACATCGTTGGCCGTGTCGCCCATCCTCAATCCGTCGGTGCCCGGATCCGCGGATGAATCCTGGAACAGCGTTCGATTCGACGAGCTGAAGAGTGTCGTCGTGCCGCCGCTGAAGGGGTCACTGTCGGAACCTCCGCAGGCGCCCAGGGTGAAAATGAGCAAGGCCCCGAGACTGGCCGTCTTGATCGAGCTGAAACGCATGGCGTGCTCCTGTTGGCGAAGGGACGTGGGGTGCGGTTGATGCCAGCCGCGCCACGGCCCAGCCCGCGCTGATTGTGCCAGATGGTAACTCACGAGCTTGTCGGCGCTGCTGGTCTCCAAGGCGGCCTGAGTGGAGGGACGGCTCGCTCGGAGAGTCTCCGTACAGGGCAAGCTCGCGCGTGGAGGGCTGGTGGCGTCATGGGAGGCATCTGGGTGGACCGCAGCTTCCGGGCCGGGTCTTCTTCTCTCGGATTCACGGCGCCTCGGCGGTCCTCGCGCACACCCAGACCGCCGGGATGCCGAGACCGGAGACTCTGCTCGGTCTTGATCCGTCGAATGCCCACGAACAGCGAATAGGGAATCCGGGCTCCGAGGCGCGGCCACCACCTCCGCCGTACGGGCTGCCACCACGCATCTTCTACCCGTGATCGCGAAATCGACCCAGCACCCGTCCTGGCAGTTCTAGCATCCGTGCATGGCCTTTCTGCGCGACCTCCAAGCCGCTTCGCCCGACGCGCGGGGACGCCGCTGGATCTACGTTCCGTACGACCAGCTCTCGGGCGACTTGGGTCTTCTGGCGAGTGAGTCCCCTGACAAGCTCGGCATGATCCTGATCGAGTCTCGTGCCAAGGCCGCGAAGCGGCCCTACCACAAGCAGAAGCTCGCTCTCGTGCTGGCCAACCAGCGGCACTTCGCCTTGGAACAGGCCGAGCGCGGCGTAGCCGTGCGCTATGTCCTCACCGACGCGACGTACGCCGAAGCCCTGGCGCCCCTGCTCGCGGAGTACAAGACCATCCAGGTGATGAGACCCGCGGAGCGAGAGTTGCGCCAGGAGCTCGAGGTCCTGCGAGACGAAGGACTCCAGATCGCCACGCACGAGGGCTGGTTGACGCAGCCAGAGGATCTAGGTGACGGTCCGCCCTGGCGCATGGATGCCTTCTACCGTGGCGTGCGCAAGCGCACCGGCATCCTGATGGAGAATGGCAAGCCTGTCGGAGGCCGCTACAGCTTCGACACGGAGAACCGCAAACCTTGGCATGGCGAGCCTGCGCCGGCTAGCCCGCCCACGTTCCCCCGAACCGCCATCAAGAGGGAGGTTGGCGCGCTGATCGAAGCGCACTTCAGCGACCACCCCGGCCAGGTCGATCTCGATCACCTGCCTGCGACGGCTGAAGACGCCACGACGCTGTGGTCCTGGGCGCGAGCGCAGTGCCTGCCGCACTTCGGCCCCTTCGAAGACGCCATGACGACGCGCTCGCGGACGCTCTTCCACACGCGCATCTCGGGCCTCGTCAACCTGCATCGACTGCTCCCGCGCCGCATCCTCGCCGATGTGCTCGATTCCGACATCGGGCTTGCGAGCAAGGAAGGCTTCGTTCGTCAGTTGCTCGGTTGGCGCGAGTTTGTCCGCCACGTCCACGACGCGACGGACGGCTTCCGCGAGACGGAGAGCAACTACCTGGGGGTGGATCGTGCCCTGCCTCCCGCGTTCTGGGGTGAGGTGTCCTCGGGGCTCGCGTGCCTGGATCATGTCGTGGGGGACGTGTGGGAAGAAGCGTACAGTCATCACATCCCGCGACTCATGGTGCTCTCCAATGTCGCCACGTTGCTCGATACCGATCCGCGTGCGCTGACGGACTGGTTTTGGGCGGCCTACGCGGACGCCTACGAGTGGGTCGTCGAGCCGAACGTGATGGCCATGGGCACGTTTGCCACGGGCGCGGTGATGACCACCAAGCCCTACATCTCAGGCGCCGGCTACATCCACCGCATGTCCGACTACTGCGAGGATTGCCAGTTCCATCCGAAGAAGAACTGCCCGATCACGCGGCTGTACTGGGCGTTCCTGGCCCGCCATGCCGACCGGTTGGCCGGGAATCCACGCATGCGTCCCATCTTCGCGTCCCTTCGCAAGCGTGACGAGAAGAAGAAGGCATGCGATGCCGACGTGTTCGAAGCCGTGACGGGGATCCTCACGGAGGGGCGCACCATACAAAGCGAGGAGATACCTACATGAGCGTCTTGATTCTTGGAGCAACCGGTGGCATCGGCTCGGCTCTGGCACAGCAACTCGCGGCCCGCGGAGTGCCCCTCATGTTGGCTGCAAGAAACGAGGCCAAACTCGCGGCCCTCGCCGAGAAGACAGGGGGGGCGACGCACGTGCTCGATGCACGCGACCCCACCCAGGTCAGGGTTGCGGCCAAGGCCGCGAAGAAGCGCTTCGGGACGGTCGTGGGCATCGCGAACTGCGTCGGCTCTCTGCTCCTGAAGCCCGCGCATACGACCACGATCGAAGAACTCGAGGAGACCGTGGCGGTCAACCTTTGGTCGGCATTCGGCGCTGTCCAGGCTGCGGCTGATGTGATGCGCAAGCAGGGCGGCTCCGTGGCCTTGATCGCCTCGGCCGCATCTCGCACGGGTCTTGCGAACCACGAGGCCATCGCGGCGGCCAAGGGCGCCGTGACGGGCCTCGGGTTGTCGGCCGCCGCCACCTATGCGTCCTGGGGCATTCGCGTGAATGTAGTCGCGCCCGGCCTTGTCGAGACACCCATGACCGAGAAGCTCACAAGCGGTCCGGCGCGCAAGGTCTCCGACGCCATGCACCCGCTTGGACGCATCGGCACGCCCGAAGACGTGGCACGCGCGCTGGACTGGCTACTCGATCCGAACCAGGCATGGATTACCGGACAGGTCCTGGGCGTGGATGGCGGACTTGCAACGCTCCGACCCAAGCAGTAGGGACGACAGCAAATTCGTCGTCTGGGGGTCCGGACCAAACGCCAGGGGTGCGGAGTCGGTTCCCCTCTTCACCATTTGCTCCCCGAGGAGCGCACCGAACCGGTGAGGTCTTCACCCGACTTCGTACTGTGTGACCGTTCTTGGGTCGAAGGAAGAGCCCGGCCGACGAGCGTGTGCGCAACCGTGCATGAGTGTCCTTCGTCGGGCAGGTAGTCTGGGCGAGTGAGCCAAGCATCCGACCCGCGGCCTCCGACAGCCCTCAAGATCGTGATGGTGCTCGACATGATGTTCGCGGGGATCGCCCTGCTCTTCGCGCTCGAGGTCGTCGGCTCGATTCGGAGTACGAGCAGCTTCATTCGCATGCCGCTGGGGGAGGCCATGCCATTCCTCCTCGGGTTTGGCGCCTATGCCGCATCCGGGATCTGGATCGGCCTCGCACTGGTCCGTGGGGCGCCGCTGGCACGGATGGCCCAGGTGGCCTGGTGCCTCGTGGCCGCCGCGACGTGTGCGTGGGAGGCGTGGGACTGGTTGCGCGTGGCGTGGGAGCCGCCGCACAGGGTGTCTGATCAGCATGTCATCGACTTGGGCATCGCGTTCCTGCTCCACCTGGGGATGACCGCGCTGCTGTTCACACCTGCATCGAGGGCGTTCTTTGCCCGCGTGAGGGGTGCTGAGCCGGGAGTGAAGTCCTGACCCTCGTGACCCATCGGACCTGCTCTTCCCCATCCGGTCGCTGCTTCAAGTCCACGAGCTGCCCAAGAAGTACGACGGCCGCGGAGCGTGAACTCCCCGGCCGTCGTGAAGGGTCGGGGACGGCGCGACCCGTGCGGC
>JARGNS010000227.1:2587-6261 GCA_029213105.1 Planctomycetota bacterium | reverse complement strand
GGATGCCGCGACTGCTGATCTTCTTGGGCCTGGCTGCCCTGCTCGCGCTCCTGCTTCTCCTCCTGGGTACGGACTCCCTGCCCTGGGCCGGTGAGCCGCAGCCCGATCCAGACGCCCCCCTCGACTTCGAGCGCGAAGAGGCCGCCCCGGTCGAGCGGGCGAAGGCACCACCGACGCTCTCGACGGCGACCACCCCGCGCGGTGGCGAGGCCAAGGCCCGCGCCGGGGCTGCCGGCAAGCACCAAGCGGGCGACCAGGGTCCGACCGGCCCCTACGAGAGCACCGTGATCGACGGGGAAACCCAGGCGCCGCTGGAAGAGGTGGAGCTGCGCGCCCCCGACGGGGAGGTCCTGGGCGCGACGGACGAGCACGGCCGCTGGTTCGTCGAGGACGCGGGTGTCACGCGCCTGGGCTTCCGCGCCGTCTTGCAGGGCTACGTGATCCACACCGGCAGCGCGTCGCCCGACCGGCCTTTGGAGGTCGCCCTGCACGGCGGCGTGCACCTGAAAGGCATCGTCGTGCGCGCGCCGAGCGACAAGCCGCTGCCCAACGCCACCGTGCGGGTCTGGGACCTCGACTGGGGACGCGAGATCGTGGCGACGAGTACCGACGAGGCCGGGGCATTTCGCATGCATGCGGTGCGGCCCCACCACCCCGTCACGATCGTTGTCGAAGCGCCCGGCCTCGCGCCGTACCTGCGGCGCGCCCTGTTCGGCAAGGCCCCCCCGGAGCAGTACATCCTGCGCGTGGCCGAGGGAGGCCGCGTGGACGGACACGTCTACGGCGCGGACGGGAAGCCGGTACCGAACATGACGGTGTGGCTCATGCCGACGGACCGTCGTCCGCTCGCGGAACAACTCGCCAAGAGCCGGGCCACGGGGCGCCAGCAACTCGGCGCGCGCGACATCCTCATCGCCCGCACCGCGACAACGACGACGGACGACGAAGGCGCGTTCCAGTTCGAAGGCGTCGAGGCGACCCGTCCGCTCGTCCCCGCCGCCTTCATGACCGGGCGGCACATCGTGCGCGGCAAGCCCGTGCTCCTCTCCGCAGACGGCGAAGCCCTCACGCGCGACATCCACCTCGAGAAGAGCGCGAGTCTGTGGGTCTCCATCAAGGACGAGGCCGGGAAGACCCTGAGTCACGCTGCCCTGCGCATCAGCAGCCCGGAGGGCCCCGTCCCGGTCGAGACGACCGACCGCTGGAACGAAGGCAAGCTCCTCATCGAGGGGCTCACACCAGGCAAGCTGGGCGTATCGGCAAGCCTGCCGGGGCGCCCCGCCCCCTTCGACCGCATCGAGGTCGGCCCCGGCGAGACCGGCCGGCTGCAGCTCACGTTCAAGGCGGGCCGCGACGTGCAGGGCGTGGTGCTCGACTCGAACGGGCGGCCGCTCTGGCAGGCGCAGGTCCGCTGGCGCGGGGCGCCCGCGGAGTCCCTCGAAGTCCGCACGGATCGAGCGGGGCGGTTCCACTTCCGTGGCGTGCAGGCCCCCACCGGCATCGTACGAGTCAACGCACGCGACCTGCCGCACACGCGCCAGACGTACGAGAGCTGGAAGAGCGAGAGCCTCGTGCCCGGCGAGGGCCCGCTGCGGGTGACGCTGGAAGACGGGACGGCCGTCGTCGGCCGGTTCCCCGAGCTGCCGGTGGGTACCCGACTGCGCTGCCGCATGATCTCCGGCCGCGAGACTTCGGACTGGCCACTCACCCTGGACGATCGCCACGGCTTCCGACGCGACGGCCCCGATGCGAACACGAGCGGGGCACGCTTCGTGTTCCACGTCCGGGGCCGCGCGCCCCTGATCGTCGACGAGCGCACGCCCTTCGGCAGCCGCGAGGAGCGCGACCTCGGCTCCCTGCTGTTCGAGACCACCAACCCGCGCAAGGGGCGCGTGGTCGGTCCCGACCGCAAGCCGCTCCACGGCGCACGCGTGACCATCGCGGAGCCCTGGAGCGACCGCAGCACACGCACGGACGCGGACGGGGACTTCGTCCTCGCGCGCCTGCCCGACCGCCGCATCATCGTGAAGATCGAAGCGCCGGGCCACACCGCGACGCGCGCTTGGCTGGAGACGACGAGCCAGTTCCGGCGCCAGGTGTTTCGCCTGCGCCGCGGCCAGCGTGTGCTCGTACGCGTCGCCGACCGGGAGGGTCGCCCGGCCGCAGGCTTCCAGGTCGTCGCGCGGCAGCAGCCCGAGAACCGGAAGGAGGGCGACCCGCTCCCGGAGGACTTCCTCGCGGAAGCCAACGGCAAGGGCTTCGTCGAGCTCTGGCTGCCGGCCGGGCCCTACGCGTTCTTCGCGTTCAGCCCGTCCCATGCGCACCTGCAGGCGACGGCCAAGGCCACCGTGGTCGCGAAGAAGAGAGGGGCCGGCGTGCGGCTCACGCTCAACGGCTCGCTGCGCTAGCCCCCTATTCCAGGACCGGCAGCTCCACCGTGGTGCGCTTGCCGTCGCGCAGACGCACGACCGGCACACGGCTGCCCGGCTTGCGCGTGAAGCGGAACCAGGCGTGGTAGTGGTCCATCGAACGGAAGTCGTTCTTGCCGGCGAGCGAGAGGATCACGTCCCCCTTGCGCAGGCCCGCCTTGCGGGCATTGCGCCCGGTGGCGGCGTTCTCGCCCCAAGTCACGAGGTAGCCGATGCGGAAGGCGAACGTCGCGGGGTCGATACCCAGCGCCTGCTTCTGCTGGGCGTCCAGGGGGCGCCCCCCGAAGCCGGGCTGGGGCTTCATCTGCCACTTGCTCGGCCGCCAGGCGAAGACGAGCGGGGTCGGCGTCTTCCACGCCGCCGCGAGCTGCAGCGTCGCGGCCATGGGCTTGCCCGCCCGCGTCCACGTCACGGGCACTTCCGTGGCCTGCGCGTCTGCGTCATCGAGCACACGCTGCACGTCACCGAACGTCCGCACGCGACGCCCCGCGAGGGAGACGAGAAGATCCCCCGGCGCGAGGCCGGCGCGCGCCGCCGCGGAGCCCGTGGCGACCTTCGTCACCCGCTCCTGGGCGTCACGCTCCAGGGACAGTCCGACCTGGATCGGGTCGGGCCACAGCCACGCATCCGTGCGACGGAACGTGCCGGCATCACGCCGGGCTCCGTGGCGCGCATCGTTCACATTGTGACAGTGGTAGCACTCGGGCTGCTTCGGCCGCGCCTTCATCCAGGGCATGCGATCCACACGCTGGGGCGCGCGCGGCGTCGGCGGCCGCGGGTCCTTCACGTACGCCGCATGATCGGCCCGCGTGTCCTCGAGAGCGCGCTGTAGCGATGCCGCGGAGAGGTGCGACTCGGAGCCGCTGTGGTCACGCCCCGCATAGGTGCGGTGGATCGTGCCGTCGGCGTGCATCAGGAGGGCGGCAAACGTGAGATCGAAGTCGAAGTCGTAGGTGTGGACGTCCACACCCTTCATGTTGCGCACGCGCACGCACACGTAATCCCGCATGGCGGTGGCGATCCCGGAGGTGGGTCGGGCCAACTGCCCGATGAAGGAGCGACTGTCGCCTCAGGCGTCTCAGGTGAAGGCAACGAACAGCGGCTTGCCGCTCGCCCGCGCCGCCTCGCGCGCCGCATCCAGATCCTCGAGCCAGACGACCTCTTCGTCGGCCTCGGCGCGGACCAGGGGCCTGTCGAGCGCAGCCGCCAGCGCATCGGTGAGGCCGTCGAGGCGATCGGGCAGGC
>JARGNS010000227.1:0-2577 GCA_029213105.1 Planctomycetota bacterium | reverse complement strand
ACCACGAGGAAGACCAGCGGAATCAACGGGCGGCGGATCGGCATGCCCCCAGGCTACTCGTCTCGAGCCCGCAGCGCGCCCAACCGCCGATTCGCTCACCGAGACGCGGCGCGCCCCGCCGCACGTGGAATCCAGGGTGCGCCCCCTTCGTTGCGTACAAGGAGGCCGACATGACACGCATCCGCTGGCTCGCGACGACCGCCTGCTTGCTCGTGGCCGGGGCCGCCGAGGCCAACCTGCCTATCGAGACGTCGTTCCCGGTCCGCACCACCGTGCGCATCGATCTCGGCTCCTACGCGCAGCGGGCCACCCGCGTCTACACCGTCACCGAGGGCGACACGCTCGCCGGGATCGCGACGACGCTGCTGGGGAGCGCGACGCGCGCTGCGGAGATCGCGGCGCTCAACGCCCCGAGTGACGTCGCCGCCCTCACACGTGGCACGCAGCTGCTGGTACCGGCGACCACCGCCGACACCTCGACGCCGAGCTGGACGTTCTTCACGACCAGCGCCCACCTCCAACGTGGCTACGCCGTCAACTCGCTCCGATCCATGTTGATGTACGCCGCCCTCGACAACGCGACCCCCTGGGCCCCGTACACCTCGGGGCAGGAGTTCCCGGACAACCAGCGGGGATTGCGCCTGGTGGCGATTCGAACAGACAGGCTCCCGACCTTCTGGCAGCGCGTGGCCTCGCTGGAGCCCCTGAAGGACAAGGACGGGGCCGTCCTTCCTCACACCGCCACCACGGCCTACCGCGCGGAGCAGGCGTGCGTGCTGCTTGCCTCCGAGGAAGCGGACTGGCTTGCCTTCACGCAGGCGCCGCTCGGAGGTCGCCGGCGCGGGAAGGCAGGCGACCCGGTCGCGGACATCCGCGAGCAGTACCTCCTCGGCGGCATGGACAACGGCTATCTCACCTTGGAGTTGACGGAGCGCAGCATGCACGACCAGGCGGGTTTCGTCCTGACGCGCTCGGAGGTCGCCGCGACCAAGCGCGATCATGCCCTCACGCTCTTCGCACTGGCGGGTCTCGGACTACTCGGCCTCGGCGCCGTCATCCTCCGACGCCGGGCCCGGCGCAAGCGCGATGGTGTGGGTCTCGCGTAGCAGGACGAGCCCGAACGCCCCCAGAGGCTCGTAGCCGAGTCCGTAGTAGCAGCGCCGGGCCGGTGTGTTGCTCTCGGGGGTGAAGAGGATGGAACGCGTCGCGCCCTCGGCGCGCGCGTCGAGAAGCGACTGCGCGACAACACAGCCCCCATACCCGCGGGCGCGGAACTCGGGAGGGGTGTAGACGCCCCCGACCTGCACCGCGTGGGGCGTGGTTGCGTTGAAGCGCGTCATGGCCACAGGCCCACCGTCCACGTGCGCGATCCAGGCCGTGCGCGAATCGAGCCCGCTGCGCAGGCTCGACTCGACCTGGGCCTGGGCCTCCTCCCCCGCCGCCTCATCGATGGCCTCCCGGTAGTAGGCGAGGCTCCAGGGCAGCAGCGTGGACAGGTCGTCGGCCTCGGCCCGGCGGACCTGCACGGCCCCCGAGGTCAGGCCAGGCGGCACGCGCAGGTCCTCCAGGTCGAGCCCGTAGAGGACCTCGGCCGAATCCATGCTCGCGTCCACCTCGTCGAGACAGAGATAGCTGCGCGCGGCCGACACCTGATCCAGCGCACCGGAGAAGCCCTTCACGGCGCGGCCCTTCGCCCGCAGGGCGGCGTCCAGCGCGTCGATCAAGCCGAGTTGCGCCTCGAGCAGGAACATGCCGTTCCAGGCGTGGGCGACCGCGCCCACGAGTTCATCCCCGTCGAACACGCCGACGTACGTGGCCTGGAAGCGCTCGCCGTGGTCCTCGATGCCCGCGCGGCCCAGGTTGCCCTGCATGAACATCGTCGTATCGGTGCGCGCGCGCAGGAACGCCATCAGGGCGTCCTCATCGCCGGGTCCCAGGATCCGAACGGTCGTCATCTGCTCTCGCCTCCCCTGTTCCACGATACGGTCAGGGGATGATCGAACAACAGGTCGCGCTGGATTGCCGCACGGAGATCGTGGAGCTGCATCGGTTCTTCACCGAATGGTTCAACCGTGCCCGCGCCGACACCGATGCCACGTGGGCCGCCCTCGAGAACGGGCTGGCTCCTGACTTCGTTCTCGTCACGCCCTACGGCACGGTGCTCGAGCGCGACGCCCTGCTTGCGAGCCTGCGCCCCTTGCATGGTCAGCATGGACCGGAGGCCGGCTTCGAGATCGGCATCCGCGGCTTCGCATGCCGCCACGTGGATGCCCACATGGCGATCGTCACCTACGAGGAGTGGCAGACCTTCGAAGGCGTGGAGAAGGGCCGCTTGAGCACCGCCGTGTTCGAGCGCAATCCCGCCATGCCCAATCGCGTGCGCTGGCTCTCCGTCCACGAGACCTGGCTGCCTCCGGCCGCGTGAGCCGGGCGCTGTGCACCTAGCCGCGTAGCGCCTCGATCTCGGCACGCGCCTTGGGGATCGACCCGGTGAGGACCTCCGGCGCACCCGCGGTGACGAGCACATCGTCCTCGATGCGGAAGCCACCGAAGTCCAGCATGCCATCCACGCGTGCC
>JARGNS010000226.1 GCA_029213105.1 Planctomycetota bacterium | reverse complement strand
CCCTGGCCGCCCTCGCCCTGGTCGACTGGCTTGTCGTCGCCGGCTACGGCCTGGCCGTGATCCTCATTGCCGTCTGGGCCAAGCGTCGCCAGAAGGGCAGTGCCGACTACCTCCTGGGCGGCGGGCGCCTGCCCTGGTGGGCCGTGGGCGTGTCGATCATCGCGACCGCCTTCAGCTCGATCTCGCTCGTGACGTGGACGGGGCTCGCCTACTACCAGGGCGCACGCTGGATGCAGCTGCAGCTCGGCGAGCTGGCGGCCATCGTCGTGGTGTCGTCGTTGTTCCTGCCCTACTTCGCGCGGCTCGACATCACCACGGCCTACGCCTACCTCGATCAGCGTTTCGGGCGCGCGGCGCGCTGGATCGCGAGCGGCATGTTCCATGTCGTGGTGCTCGCCCGCGCGGGTCTGTTCCTCTTCCTCACCGCGCAGGTGCTGTCCGTCTTCGCCGACCTGCCGGTCGCGCCGTGCATCGTGATCGTCGGCGTGGCCGCGCTGATCTACAGCAGCACGGGGGGCCTCGGCGCCGTCGTGTGGACCGATGCGCTGCAGATGCTGCTGGTCGTCGGCGGGGTCGGTGCCGCGCTGTGGCTGGTGGTAGGGGAGCTTCCGGGCGGCGTTGCCGACCTGGGCCCCGCCCTGGGGGGCGCGGGCAAGAAGCCGCTCTACGACCTGAGCCTCGACCTGGGCGACTGGCCCACCCTGCTGGCGGCGGTCTTCGCCTACGGCACCTTCGCCGTCGCGGTGGGCGGCACCAACCAGCAAGCCGTGCAGCGCTACCTGGCCTGCGCGGACCTGCGTGCCTCGCGGCGCGCGGCGTTCCTGTCGTGGGGCGTCGGCGCGCTGGTCACCGCGCTCACCCTCGGCCTCGGCGTGGCGCTCTACGCCCGCTTCGGCGCCGACCCCGATCACGTGCTCAATGCCTCGGTGCAGGTGGATCGCGTCTTTGCCACGTTCGTCGAGGGCCACCTGCCCGTGGGGCTGGCGGGCATCCTGGCCGCCGCGATCTTCGCCGCGTCGATGTCGAGCGTGGACTCGGCGATCCACTCCATGGCGACTGCCACCCTGGTCGATTTCATCGAGCCCCTGCGCGCCAGCCCCCTCTCCGACGAGAAGCGCCTGCGCATGGCGCGTCTCCTGACCTCCCTCTACGGCGTGCTCGCCGTGCTCGCCGCGCTCGTGGCGATGCAGCAGGGGCGGCACGTCTTCGACCTGCTGCTGGCCTGGCTGGGCTACCTGATCGGCCCGATCCTGGGTCTGTTCCTGCTCGGCATGCTGACGCGTTGGGTCGGTCATTGGCAGGCTGTGGTGGGGGTGCTGGCGGGCTACATGGCCGTGATCCTGGGCTTTACGACCCTTCTGCTGGACTTTACGCCGGAGGGCGCCGAGGCCGGGAAGGCCCTGACCTGGGCTGCCCACAACGGGGTCCATGGCATCTGGGCCGCCCTGACCGGTTGCGCGGCCACGATGGGGACCGGGATCGTGCTCTCTTTGGGGCGCATCGGCGGAAAGAGGGCATGAATGCCCTAACCCATTGCAGGGCCACCGGTTGGGGACGCACATCGTCGCCAAGGCCGTTCTTGACACCCTGTCCGCGCACGGCGTAGACTCCCGCCACTGCAAGTGCCGGAACCACCGGGACTTGGCGAAATTCAGACGGGTAGGCGCGGGGCTTGAGGGAGTCTCCGTGTCCGGTCCGCTCATCGTCGAGAGGAGGAGTTCATGAAGGCCACCAGCCTTCGTGTCAACACGGGTATCTTCGTCGCCATCTTGCTGCTGGTCGGAGCTGTTTTCAGCCCCACGACCGCGCAGGCTGATGCGGATGCCCTGAAGGACGCGCTCCAGAGCTACGCCACCGGGAAGTACGACGCCGCACTTACGAAGTTGCGTGCGTACGTCGAGAGCAACCCCGGCGACGAGGAGGTCTACAGCGTCCTTCTCGAAGCCGAGAACCGTGTGCTTCTCCGTGCGCTTGCGCAGGGCGGCGAACACGAGCGCCTGATCAAGTACTTGCTCAGCAAGGCCAAGCCCGCTTCGGGTGAGGGCTTCGCGAGCGATGACGAGATCAAGGCCAAGGCGGACGAGGCCGTCAGCAGCACGCAGATCGACGTGCAGCGACGCGCTCGCGTCGAGCTTCGCCGTGCCGGCGAGCTTGCCGTGGCGCACCTCTACGGCCATCTCGCCAGCGAGAACGCCGACACCGCCGTCAACGCGATCCTGGCCCTGCGCCAGCTGCATGGCGATGCCGCCGTGCCGCTGAGCGAGGTGCTCAGCTCGGACAACGCGCGCATGCGCGGCTATGCCGCCACCGTGCTCGGTGACATCGGCGATGCCCGCGCGCACGCCGCCGTCGCCCGCATGGCCGCGATGGACGAGGACCCGGGTAGCAAGGCCAAGGCCGAAGCCGCACTCGCCAAGCTTGGCGGTCGTGATGGCTCCGTCGCCGACGCCTACTGCGCGCTCGGTCACCGCTACTACAACCGCGACGCTTCCGTCGTGGCGGGCTTCGACAGCACCAAGAACATGTGGCGCTGGGAAGACGGCAGCCTCGCGCGCTACACCGCGCCGAGCTACCTCTACCCCTTCCTCATGGCCGAGGAGTGCGCTGCCGACGCCCTGGCGATCGACCCCGGTCACATGGGCGCTCGCGCCCTGCTCGTCCGCTCGCTGCTCGCCCAGGGCATCGAGGCGGCGGCCCAGAAGGCCGGTGGCGGTGACGCCCCGGAGAGCCTCGCCGGCGCCACGAACCTGGCGGCCAGCCAGGGCTTCGCGGCCGCCAGCGCCGCGCTCAAGGAGTCGATGGACGCTGAGGACTGGGACGTTGCCGTCGCAGCCTGCCACCTCGTCGCCATGACGTACGGCGGTGAAGAGCTCGCCGACCACCCGGTCGGTCACGCCCTCGCCGCGCCGCAGAAGCGCGTCCGCTACGCGGCCGCCATCGCGGCCCTGCGCATGAGCCCGAAGCGCGGCATGCCGAACGCGGACAAGGTCGTGGCGCTCGGCGCCCAGGCCGCGTCCGAGAGCGCCATCCGCCAGGCCATGGTCATCGACGACAAGGCCGAGACGCGCGGCAAGATCCTGATGGCGCTGCACCACGGTGGCATCCAGGCCGCCGGCGCTGCCAAGGGCACCTTCGGTGTCATGCGCGCCAAGACGGCTCCGAGCCTCGACGTGATCATCGTTCGCGCCGACCTCGGTGCGCACGGCAACGTGGCCAGCATGGCGCACAGTTCCTCCTACATGGTCATCGACGAGCTCATCGCCGATGCCCGCACGAAGGGCATGAAGATCGTCGTGCTCGTCGGCGACACGGACTCGGCCAAGGCCGACGCCGTCCGCGAGGGGTTCCAGAGCAAGTACGGCGACGCGATCAGCGGCTTCATCAGTGAGCCGATCGTCGAGTCCACCGCCTTCTCGACCGGCGATGCTGCCGCGAAGAGCAAGGACCTGAACTTCGACCAGGAGCGTGCGAACGCTCTGGCCGCGAGCGCCGCCGGCGCCTTCGCGATGGTCGACTTCTCGTGCAAGTCCTTCGACCTCACGGTCGCCATCGAGCCCCTCTCGACCGCAGCCACGACCGGCCCCACGGCCGCCGTCAAGCTGAACGCCACCAAGGCTCTCGGCAACCTCCGGGTTGGCGGCGCCGATGCGCTGGTGAAGGTCCTCGCCGAGGGTGACAGCGACGAGCTCAAGGCTGCTGCAGCCACCGCGCTCGGTAGCGTGCTCTCCGCCGTGGATGGCACCGCGGAGCAGATCGACGCGCTCATGGCGGCTTCGACCGCGGGTGGTGAGGTCGGCTCCGCCGCGCTCGCCGCCGTCGGCCAGGTGCGCAACCTGACGCCGGAGCAGCGCCGCAAGCTCTTCGACACGCATCGTCTGAAGGTCGGCGAGAAGGCCGAGTAGTCCTGTTGGCCGGCGCAGCCGGCCCACCAGACCGATCACGCAGGCGGCGAGCGCGAGAGCGGTCGCCGCTCGCATTTTTGGGTCACCGCGCCTGGATCCGACGGGGCACAGGGGCCCGCGGCCCGGGAAGCCGGGGCCCGGCGGTCAGGCGCTGGGCTGGGCCACCACCATGGCGATGGCGGTTTCTGCCGTATGGGCGAGGCTGACCGACAGTTCCAGGTCGGATTCCGCGGCAATTGCGGCCGCGCGCCCGGCGAGCCGCAGCTCGCGGCCCTCGGATACGACCTCGACATCGCGCCAGGCCACCCCCTGACCCCATCCGCTCCCGAGGGCCTTGAAGGCCGCCTCCTTGGCCGCGAAGCACGCGGCGAGGTAGGGAGCCGGATCTGCCTTCGAGGCGCTCCAGGCCCATTCTGAGGCCGTGAAGACGCGCCGCTCGAATCCAGCGCCCTGGCGGCCCAGTGCCTGGCGGAAACGGCCCACGGCCACGAGATCCTGACCGATGCGCGGGGCGGGGAGGGCCATCCGGGCAGCCTACCAGCGACCTGTTTGCATGCCTTTCGGGGAAGGCACCTGTTGTCTTGAGTAGGGGGTCTGGCTGGCCGATCAAGGGGGCGAGGGAGGTTCGGGTGGCCTTGTGGCACCTGGGCCGAGAACGTACGATGGCGAGGCCCTAGGGAACTGCATGTCGAAGAAGAAGGACTGCTTCGGATCCGAGACGTATGTCTGCCGCACGCGGGATTGCCCGTACATGTCGGACTGCGTCCAGGTCGTCTGGGAGAAGAAGCTCCGCCGTGTGATCGCCCGCAAGGGCACCACGGCCGACAGTGGCGCCCTGCGCTCGGGCCACGGCGTGCGCGTGCGTTCCAAGGAGTTCCTGGCCGGGCGCTAGCGCCCCGCCCGCCGCCCCGACCGGGATCCACGGCCAGGCGCTAGTCGCCGACCTGCGCGCGCAACCGTTCGATCGCTTCACGGGACGCGGCGTACCACGCACCATGTTCGGCCAGCGAGGCCTCGAGCACCGGCAGCGCATCCCGCACCGCCGCCCCCTCGAGGGCCGTCAGCAAGGCGGGCAAGGCCTCGCGCACGTCCACGCGCTTGGGCAAGGCATCCTGGCGGCACGGCAGGCCGCCCAGCGCCGCCACGACGGCCACCGGAGCCTTCGCGTCGTAGGCCAGGCCGAGCAGGGCCCCGAGCCGGTCCTCCAGCGCCGGGCCACTGGCGAGTTGGCGTGCCAGCCACGCGTGGGACGGGCCGCTCGTGTTGGTACCGAGCGCTGCATAGACGACGCCACGCACGCGCGCGTCGTCGAGCGCGATGGCGTAGCGCTGCAGGCCCGCGAGGATGCGCGGGCCCGCGGCGATGCGTCCGATCGATCCGTACGCCGCGGCGAGGGCCGCCGTGCGCGCGTCGGCATCGCCCAGGGCCAGCGCGTCACGCACGTCTTCGATGGCCGCGTCCGGCGGCAGGATGCGCGGGACGCCGTGTGCCGTGGGCGCGGTGGCGGTGGGCGTGGTGGCCGGTTCGTCCTGGTCGGCGGGGCCGCGCGGCTCGTCGGGTCGGCCCTCCTCGAGCGAGAGGATCAGGTCTTCGCCACCGGTGGTGTCCTCGCGGCTGTCGAGCCACAGCAGGAGGCCGCCGGCAAGCAGGGCGGTCAGCAAGAGGAGCAGGGCGATTCGCATGCGTGCGCCGCGGGCGCTAGAAGCCGCTCTGGGTGACGAGGCGGAAGCCGACCCAGGTACGCCGCTCGGTCTTGAAGAGGGCGACGCGCGAGTCGACGCGGCAGTCATCCAGGCCGTCCATGTAGGAGCCGCCGCAGACGAACGCACGCTCCGTGCGTGCCTCCTCGTCCTTGTTCCAGGCCACGTAGAGGGCACCCTCCTCGTCGGCGCGGTAGTTCCGCGCGATGTTGTCCGTCCACTCCGCGGCGTTGCCGGCCATGCTCATCAGGCCCTCGACGGAGAGGCCTCCGTGCCAGCTGTAGCTCTCCTGCACGTTGCGCAGGCGCTTGCCGTGCTTGCGGTTCTCGATGTGGTTGCGGTTGTTGCAGCCCTGGGGGTCCACCTTGTGGCCCCACGGCCACGGGTAGCCCTCCAGGCGCTTGGGATTGAAGTCGTCGGGCTCGCGGGTGGCGTGGCCGCCACTGGCCGCGCGCGTCCATTCACCCCAGGTCGGCAGGCGCAGGCGGTTGATGCCCGTGGCCTTGCGCGCCCAGACCAGGAAGAGCTGTGCATCCCAGTAGCAGACATCCGTGACGGGTAGATCGTCTTCGCTCTCGTCGATGGACCAGCGGATGGCGCCGCCTGCATCGATGCGGACCCAGCCGGGCGGCACGAGCAGCAGCAGGGCCTGCGTCTCGTTCATCGTG
>JARGNS010000225.1 GCA_029213105.1 Planctomycetota bacterium | reverse complement strand
CCGCTGAGCCTGCAGACACGGGGCATGGCAATCGTCCTCTGCGCAGGGGGCTGGCTCGGAGAGCCTCTCGGGCCGGAGGGGGGCGCCACGGTTGGCGCCCGGAATCCCCGGCGAACGGAGGAATGTAGGGCAGGGGGCGCGGCCCGCCAAGTTCCGGCCGGGCAGCCTGCAGACCCCGCGGGGGGGGGCGGATTCCGACCTCCGGATCGGGCCCGGTGACCCCGGTGCGCGCCTCGCCCGATGGCGTAGGGTTGCTTTACAATCCTCCGCCCCATGTCGTACAGCCCTTACACCCCTGTGGATCCGGACGGCCTGGTCGGGGATCTGAACGAGTCCCAGCGGGAGGCCGTGACCCACGCGGGCTCCCCCCTGCTGGTCGTGGCGGGAGCCGGAACCGGCAAGACGCGGGTCCTGACGCGTCGGGTGGCCTGGCTGGTGGCCCAGGGCATCCAGCCCTGGCGGATCCTCGCGATCACCTTCACGAACAAGGCCGCGGACGAGCTCCGGCGGCGCTTGGAGCAGCTGCCGGGCGGCACCGACGTCTGGGCAGGCACCTTTCACCGCTTCGGGTCCTTCCTGCTGCGCCGGCACGGCAACGAGATCGGCATCGACACCGGCTTCACGATCCTCGATCGCGACGACCAGCTGAGCATCCTCAAGGCGATCTACAAGGACCTCGACCTCGACACGGGCGTGCTGCGCCCCGTCGACTGCCTCGCCGGCATCTCCCATCGCAAGAACGGCGGCGGGGGGCGTGCGCCGGTCGACCTCACGATGCAGGGCGTTGCGGCGACCTTCGACGCGGCCTACGACTCCTACGTGCGACGCTTGCGGGGCGCCGACCTGCTCGACTTCGACGACCTGCTCCTCGATGCGCTGCGGCTCTTGCAAGAGTGCGAGCACGTGGCGGAGCAATACCGCAGCCGCTTCGCGCATGTGCTCGTGGACGAGTACCAGGACACCAACCTCGTCCAGCGCGATCTGTTGATGGAGGTCGTTGGCGAGAACGGGCTCATCACGGTGGTCGGCGATCCCGACCAGAGCATCTACCGCTGGCGCGGCGCCGCGGTGCGCAACATCCTCGACTTCGACGATCACTTCCCCGGCACGCATACCGTACTGCTGGAGCGCAACTACCGCTCGACGGCCCACATCCTTGCGGCGGCCGAGGCCGTCATCGAGCGCAACAGCGAGCGCCACGCGAAGCGCCTCTACACCGAACAGGCCGGCGGCAAGCTCGTGCACGTCACCCGTGCGCGCGACGGGGAGGACGAGGGCCGCATCGTGGCCCACCGCGTGGCCGAGTGGCAGGAGGCGGGGCGTCGCCTCGACCACATCGCGATCTTCTATCGCGTGAACGCCATGTCGCGCGGGATCGAGATCGCCCTCAACCAGAGCGGCATTCCGTACGTCGTCGTGGCCGGCACGGAGTTCTTCCAGCGCCGGGAGGTGAAGGACGTGCTCGCCTACGCGCGCCTCGTGAGCAATCCCAAGGACGAGGCGGCCTTGATGCGCGTGGTGAACACGCCGCGCCGCGGTGTGGGCGCCGCGTCGCTGCGCAAGCTGCGTGACTTCGCCGACGATCATGGGCTGGCCCTGGGCGAGGCGGCGAGGCGGGCCGGCGAGGCCGGCATCTCGAAGCGCGCGGCCAATGGCATCGAGCGCTTCCTGGCCCTGATCGACCGTGCGCGCGCCATGCCGCCGGCACCCGTGGCGCCGATCCTCGAGGCCCTGCTCGAAGGCTCGGGCTACCGCGCGTCCCTCGAGGATTCCCCCGACGACCTCGACCGCAGCCGCCTCGAGAACGTGGACGAGCTTGTCGCGTACGCGCGCGAGTTCGCGAAGCGCAACCCCGAGGGGGACCTCGCCGCGTTCCTCGAGCGCACGGCCCTGGTGAGTGATCAGGACGGCTACGAGCCCGGCACCGGACGCGTCATGCTGATGAGCGTGCACGCGGCGAAGGGACTCGAGTTCCCCTGCGTGCTTATCGCCGGGGCCGAGCTGGGCTACTTCCCCCACGGCCGCAACCTCGGTGATCCCGCCTCCGAGGAGGAGGAGCGCCGCTTGTTCTACGTCGCGATGACGCGCGCCAAGGAAGAGCTGGCCATCACCCACGCGGCCCGGCGCACCACATACATGGGCGACGAGCCGCGCGTGGCGAGCCCGTACCTGGGCGACATCCCGGGTGACAGCCTCGACAGCGAGGACCATGCGGCCTGGGGCGCTCCCGTGGCCTGGGGCCGGAGTTCCGCCGGTTCCGCCAGTTTCGACTTCGACGCCCCGGCCGATCCGTTCCCCGCCGACGACCTGCCGCCCGGCGACATGCCGGGCGAGGACGTCGTGCGCGACGCTGGCGGTATCGGCCTCGAGGTCGGCGAGCGCGTGATCCACCCGTACTTCGGGATGGGGCGCCTGGAATCGGTCGGCGGGGGCGGCGAGGACACCCGTGTCACCGTCGACTTCGACACGCACGGCGTGAAGCAGCTGCTGCTGCGGCACGCGCGATTGGAGAAGCTCACGTGAGCAAGTCGAAAGACACGCAGTCCGTCACCGCCAGTAGCGAGGGGCCGATTCTCGTCTACGAGGGGCCGGACGGCGCGCAGCGCTATCCCGTGGGGCAGGATCCGATCGCGATCGGGCGTGGCGCGAGTTCCGACATCCGCCTCGGGGACCTCAGCCTCTCGGGCAACCACTGCCGCATCGAGCCGTCCGGGCGCGGCTGGAAGATCGTCGACCTCGGGAGCCGCAACGGCACCTTCGTCAACGAGGTGCTCGTCAAGCAGCGCAAGCTCCAGGACGGCGACCGCTTCCGACTCGGCCGTGCCCAGTTCCGCTTCCTGACGTCCAGCGAAGAGGAAGACCAGATCGCCCAGGTCCGCAGCCTCGTGGAGCGCGCGTTCGAGCGCAAGCGTGACCGGGGTCTCAAGCAGCTGGCGCAGCAGTTCGCGGAGGCGACCGATCGCATCGGCAAGTCCGGCCTGCTCGTCGCCTCCGATCAACTCAAGGCCGCGCAGAACCTGCAGCGCGTCATGAATGCGATGGTCGAGTCGCGCAAGCCGCGGCAGATCTTCGAGATGATCGTCGACACCCTCATCGAGTTCACCGGCGCCGAGCGCGGGTTCTTCATCCTGATGGCCGATGGCAAGAAGGACAAGAAGGGGCGGCGGACGCGCAAGGTCATGGCGGCCCGCAACTTCGACAAGGAGGAGATCAAGAACGCCATCGTGAAGATCAGCAGCACCATCGAGCGCGAGGTGCGCCGCAAGGGCAAGCCGGTGATCGTCAACGATGCGCCGCTGGATGAGCGCTACGCCGGTGCCGACAGCATCGTGGACATGCGGCTGCGGTCGGTGATGTGCGCCCCCGTGCGTGGCGGCAAGGACATGGCCGGCACCATCTACCTCGACAACCGCTTCGAGCGGGGCGTGTTTCGCGACGAGCAGCTCTCGCTCGTTGGCGTCTTCGCCGATCAGGCCGCCATCGCCCTGCAGAACGCGATGCTGCACAGCAGCAACGAGCAGCGCCTCGAAGAACTCACGATGGCCAAGTCCGAGGTCGAGGAACTCAACCGGATCCTCGCGGACCGCATCGCGCAGACCAGTGCCGAGCTGGCGGAGGTGAAGGAGCACGTGCTGCGTGATCTGGATCAGGCGCCGCTCAAGTACTCCTACAGCAACATCATCGGCAAGAGTCGACGCATGCGGGATGTGTTCCATCTGCTCGACAAGGTGACCGACAGCGAAGTCCCGGTGTTGATCCACGGCGAGAGCGGCACGGGCAAGGAACTGGTGGCCCGGGCGATCCACTTCAACGGCCCGCGCAAGAAGGCGCCGTTCATCAGCGAGAACTGCGCGGCCATTCCCGAGACGCTGCTCGAGAGCGAGCTCTTCGGCTACATGAAGGGCGCCTTCACGGGCGCCACCGCCGACAAGAAGGGCCTCTTCGAGGCCGCCAACGGGGGCACGCTCTTCCTCGACGAGATCGGCGACATGCCGATGGACATGCAGAAGAAGCTGCTGCGCGTCCTGCAGGAGCGCGAGGTGCGCCGGGTGGGCGGCAACCGGACGATCCCCATCGACGTGCGCATCCTCGCCGCCAGCAACATGGATCTCCGCAAGCTGTGCGAGGAGGGGCGCTTCCGCGAAGACCTCTACTACCGGCTCAACGTGATCACGGTGACGCTGCCGCCCCTGCGTGATCGACGCGAGGACATCCCGTTGCTCGTGGAGGCGTTTCTCGCGGAGTTCGCCGGCAGCGGTGACCCGCGAACGGTCTCGGACGATGCGATGGGGGCGCTCGAGGCGCACCACTGGCCGGGCAACGTGCGCGAGCTGCGCAACGAGATCCAGCGCGCGGCGGCCCTGTCCGACCGGGTGATCGTGCCGCTCGTCTTGAGCGAGAGCGTGCGCGGCCGCCAGGAAGAGGTGCCCGCCGTCGAGGAACTCGGCAAGCGCACGCTCAAGGAGATGGTCAAGGAGGTCACCGAGGGCCTCGAGCGCAAGGTCATCCAGGCGGCGCTCACGCGCTGCCGCGGCCGCAAGGCCCAGGCCGCGCGCATGCTCGGCGTCAGCCGCCCGACGCTGGACTCCAAGATCGACAACTACGACCTGGTCGTGAAGCGCGAGTAGTGCGGCGCGGCCTGCGGCGGCCGGGGCTGTGGCTGATTTCCGCGGCCCGGGGGCCCTCGGAGTGCAAAGCCCGCTTGGCAGGGTGCGATCCTGCACGCGTGGCGGATACGGCGGAATCTGTAACCCCTTGGCCTGAATGGAGTTGTGTTGTCGTCTCGGCGTGCGCATGCGGCACGCCGCTTGAACTGGGTAGGCCCTTCCCGGAGGAGGCTTTCCACCCATGGCCGAACTGCTGATCCGCTGCCCCGACCAGCCCGACCAGGTCCTGACGCTGTCCGCCAAGCCCGTATCGATCGGGCGCAGCGAGGACTGCGACGCGTTCATCGCCGAGAAGAAGGCGTCTCGCAAGCACCTCACGCTGCGCGTCGACAAGGAAGGCCGGATCGTCGCGGAGGACCACGACTCCTCCAACGGCACGTGGTTCGTCGGCGACCCCGAGCAGCGCATCCTGCGCCGCGTCGTCGTCCTCGGGGACACCCTGCGCATCGGCGAGACGACCATCGCCGTCCAGGCCGGCGCGGCCGCGGAGGCGCCGCTCGTCTCCGGGGGCCTGCTCTCGGGCAAGCTCCAGCTGACGCCGAGCGCGGACGCCCCGAGCCGGCGCCTGCCGCCAGCCCGGAGGCTGCCGAGCCCGCACCGCGTGAGCCGCCGCCGCGCGAAGCCGGACCGCGTACGGCGCCCGTGGACCGCACGGCCCTCACCCGCGGCCTGATGATCTGCGGCGTGGCCGTGCTCGCCTTCTTCGGCGTGGAGGCCTGGCTCGGCGGCAAGGCGGACAAGGCCTCCGGTCGCAAGGACGCACACCTCGAGGCCCTGCGGGTGCTCGAGAGCGTGGAGCGCGGCTCCAAGGCCCTCAAGGAGGCGCGCGACGAGTTCGCGACGCGCTTCCCCCGGAGCCCCAAGCTCAGCACCATCGACAGCTACCTGGAGAAGGTGCGCGAGCGCGAGACCTACGAGCAGCGCAAGGGCGACGAGGTGAACATCCTGCTCGGCCAGCTCACGCAGATCCCCAGCTCGGAGGCGCGCTTCCGCCTCCTGCAGCTGCGTCGCGAGCTCCCGGGCAACGAGGAGTTCGCCCGCAAGATCAACCGCGGCCTGGCGCAGCTCGACAGCATCCGTCGCCAGACGGACCACGAGGACTTCATCGCCCTCGAGGGGCGCGTGCGCGCACTCCTCGGTGGCGGCGAGGCCGCCCGGGCCCGGCGCCTGCTCACGTCGTTCGATCGCACCCACGATGCGATGGACGCCGGCGTGAAGGACCGCTGGCGCGGGCTGCAAGGCGAGGCCCTCGCCGCGCTCAAGAAGAGCGAGGGCGAGCTGTGGAAGCACGTCGAGGCCGAGAAGGACCCGACCAAGCAGCGCGAGCTGCTGGCCGCGGCCTGGCCGTCCCTGGCGGGCACGAAGGCAGGGGAGCGCATCGCCGAGCGCCTGCGCTCGGCCGCGTCCCTGGCCGTCCCCCGCGCGGGCACGTCGCGCCCGGCCGCGGGCCAGCCCGAGCCCGGCACGCCGGGCCAGCCCCGTGATACCGGCACACCCCGGGTGCCGACCGTCAGCGATCAGTTGCTCGCGCGCGCCAACAGCGCCGAGGAGATGTTCGCCCGGCGTGACTGGGACGGCGGTCGCGCCGTCCTCGTCAAGCTCGTCGAGGAGACCGAGGGCGGGC
>JARGNS010000224.1:1267-6319 GCA_029213105.1 Planctomycetota bacterium | reverse complement strand
GGCAGACGCCGGCGTCCTGCAAGGTGCCGCGCCACGTGTCGCGCCCGGCCCGCGGGCCGAGCACTTCGTAGTGCAGGAAGGGGGAAGCCTGGGACGTCACGGCGACCATCAGGCGTCCCCCGCCCCGGTGGGCGACTCGGACGGGGTCTCGCCGCAGAGGATCGCCATGGCCTCGTCCAGGGCCTGCTGGGCGGCCTCCTCCGAGCGGTTGATCCAGGAGGTCACCTCGGTGCGCGCGGCGCTGATCCGATCGCGTGTGCGGCTCTCGACGTCACGCAGGGCTTCGCGCTCCCCCTCGAGCACGGCCTCCTTCAGCGCGTCCTCGCCGGTGGTACGCACGCGCTCGGCCTCGGCCTGCGCCTCCTCGAGGTGCAGGCGGGCTTGCTCGTGGGCAGCAGCGGTCTTCTGCCGGGCCCACGCCTCGACGGCGAGGAACGTCGGCAAGGCGGACCGGCCGGCTACCGCCGGCGGGAGGCGGGGTTCATCCATCGGTGGGGAGGATAGAGCCTCCCTCCGACGTTACCTGGCCGGCTTGGCGTGCTCGCCGAGCCAGGCGTCGATCGCCTTCAGGGCCGGCAGCCGCTTCTCGTAGACCGCTACATCCACCTGCTTGCGCAGGGCCTGCATGGCCTTGCGGCGCTCCACAAGGGGCTCGGAGCCCTCGTCGATCTCCTCGAGGGCCCAGCCGACCGGCTCATCGATCTGGGCCATGCGGGCCGCGACGAGGGCCTTCAGGGCGGCGTGCGGCTTGGGAGCGAAACGTGCGACGCCGGCGAGGGCCTGCAGGGCCTTGCCCCAGGCGTCCTCGTCGGTCGCGGCCTCGGCCTGGCCGAGCGCGTTCACGATCTGCCCGAAGGTCGCCACCGGCAGGACCGGCCCCCAGTCCTTGCGCAGGGCCTTGACCTGCGCCTTGATCTTCGCGGGACTGAACTGGTCGGACTCGGCGATGCGCACGGGGGCACCGGTCGGAGGCACGAGCCAGGAGTTCGGGCAGAGCTCGATGAAGGGCACGGCCACGAGGTTCTCGTCGCGGGTGCTGTCGACGTCGACGGCCGCATCAACGTGATCCCGGCATGTCGTGCCCGGATAGAGCGGGCACTCGGTGACGACCTTGCCGTCGTAGTCCTTCACCTTGACCGCGTCGTGGCCCAGCTCGTTGTGCGCCACGAGGACAACGATGTTGTCGGCCGCCCAGCGAATGAAACCCTTGTTGGCCAGTACCGACCGGTACTGGCGCGTGCAGCGGCTTCAGAAGTCCTTGTGCCGGCTGACGAAGACGGGCAGGTTGCGCACGCGCGCTTCGAGGAGGGCGGCCTCGTACGTCTTCTTGTAGGCGAGGTGCACGCCGCGCGTGCCCACCTTGGCCTTCGACTTGCCGCCCTTCTCGTCGTCCCCCGCCCGGCTGGAGCCGAGGCCGACACAGAAGAGGAACACCAGCGCGGTCGCCGTGAACGCCGCGATCGCGACACGTTGTCTCGACATCATGGCGAGGCTACTTCGCCGCCGCCTTGGTCTCCTTGAGCCAGGCCTTGATCTCGGCCACGACGGGCAGGTAGCCGCGCTTGAAACGCGCACCGACCTGGGTCTTGAGCTTGTTCGCGGCCTTCATCGCCGCCGCGACGTCCTCGCCCGCCTTCAGGGCCTCGAAGGCCTCGACCGCCTTGGCGTTGATCGCGTCGACGCGCGTGGTGACCTGCGCCTGCATGCCGGCGGGCAGCTTCTTCGAGTCCTTCTCGACCTTCTGGAGGGCCTTGATGGCCTCCTTGAGCTTGTCCTCGCGGAGCGCCCCATCCGAGGCCTCGAAGGACTCGAGGTACTTGCCGTACTTCTTCCACGTGAGGTGCTTGCCGGCGGCCTTCTGGGCCTCCATCACGATCTCTTCGATCTTGCCGGCGGACTGCTGGTCGGCGCTCGGGATCTGCGTCACCTCACCACCGGGGGTGACGAGCCAGGAGTTGGGCATCATGTTGGTGGACTTGACCGTGGGAATGCCCTCGCCGCCCGTCATGCACTCGCGGGGAATCGCACGATGCTCCTCGCAGGTCATGCCGCGGTAGAGCGGGCAGCCGGGCTGCTTCTTGCCCTTGGCGTCCTCGTACTCCGTGGGGTGGTCC
This sequence comes from Planctomycetota bacterium, assembly GCA_029213105.1. GTDB lineage: Bacteria > Planctomycetota > PLA2 > PLA2 > JAEUHO01 > JAHEIK01. Next base: position 4,205 of record JARGNS010000224.1, on the reverse strand, counting down.
TCCTGCGTGTGGCCGACGACCACGACGAGGTTCTCATTGGCCCACGCGACGAACTTCTTGTTCTCCAGCACCGACCGGTGCTGTGCGACGCAGCCGCCTCACTTGTCCTTGTGGAAGGTGACGAAGATGTGCACGTTGCGTGCCTGCGCCTCCTCGACCGCGGCCTTGTAGGTCTTGGCGTAGCGGAGATGGGTGTCGTCCTTGCCCTTGGCCAGGGCGCGCGGCGTGCCGCCGAGGGCCACGATGAAGCCCGTGGCCACGAGCAGGCCCGTCAGGCCCAGGAAGGTTCTCGATCGGAACATGTGCTGGTCTCCTCGCCCCCCGCGGGGGTCGCAGATAGGACGCCGGATGATACCCGCAGGTTCTCTCCGCCGGGACCAAGGGCCCCCGCGCGTCCCCCTCAGCGCAGGGGCACGTCCGTCAGGCGGAAGCGCAGCGTGCCGCGCTCCTCGCGGCGGTGCCAGGCGACGCGGATCCCGGCCGGTGCCCCGCGATTGCCTCGGTACGCACGGGCCCGGATGCGGACCGTCCCGTCACCGCTGCGCGATCGACCGCCGTAGACGCCAAGCGTGGAGAGTCGCCCACCGGGCTCGAGGATGTGCGCCGTGAGCGAACGATCGGCCACGTCGTCGGGCAGCTTCGCGCTGAAGTCCACGACGTACTGCCCGTGGCTGCCCTCGACCGCCTCGATGCCATGCAGCGTCACCCCATCCTTCGTCTGCGGCAGCGCCTCCTTGGCGTCGAACGTCACCCGCGTGGGATCGAAGCGCAGACGGGTCGTCAGCGCCAGCTCGAGCACGCCCAGCTGCGGCTTGGCATCCTCCGCCTCCGGCATGATGTGGATCGTGAAGTCGTGATGCCGGCGCGAGGTGCTCACGCCGTAGGTCACGTTGCGGTTCATCGCCGGCGTCGGACGGTAGCCCTTGCCGTCGGGATCGCGCGCGACCTCGAGCTTCGGCGTCTCGAGCTGGGCGACCTGCACGAACGGCGCCCACGCCAACTCCAGCGTGAGCGCGTACTTGCGGGGCGCGTTGCTGCCGAGGGTGCGGGAGGCGGAGACCTCCGTCACGCGCACGCGCATCGGACCGGCCGCCGCCCACGGGGCAGGCTTCACGCCGGTCGGCAGGGCTTCGATGGCCGCCGTCCCGAGGGTGTCGAAGGGACGCGGGACGTGCATCCCATGCGGCGCGAGGACGCGCTGGAGCGCATCGAAGAAGGGGGCCTCGCGCAGATCGAACGCCACCTCGGCCTTGGCAAGCCGCTCGGGCACGACGAACTCGGCCCAGACCGGCTCGCCCATCTTCGCGAGCACGCCGCCGAGCGGCCGTCCCTTCGCCGCCAGGGTGATGGTGCCGAGGCCGCGGAAGTCCCCCGGTGCAAGCCCGGCCGTGTCGGGGGTCACGCGCTGGGGCGCGCGCGAGAGGATCGCCCGCACCGTCCGGCGCACCTCGGCGTCGTCATCGCTCTTCGCGGCCTCGAGCAGATCCTGCGCCTTCAGGCCGTGGAGCTTGAGTTGCTTGCGCGCGCTCTCGCGAGTGGCGAAGTCCTCCGAGCGCAGGCCCTCGATCCAACCGGCGACCTGCGTCCGGACGTCGTCCTTCGCAGGCGGCTCGTCCTCCGCGCGTCCGGGCGCGGTGACGAGGCGGATCAGGAGGAGGATGTGGATCGCGCGCATGCGTGGGCCCAGGCCGACCGGAGGACGCCGCCCCGCCATGGGGTGCGGCGCCGGCCGGCCCTGCCATCAGGCGTGGGCGAGTTCCTGCTGGTGCTTGGCGATGATGTCGGACGAGAGATGCGCGGGCACCACGCCGTAGTGGTCGAGCTGGAACTCGAAGTCCCCCTCGCCGGCGGTCAGTGAACGCAACTCGGTGCTGTACTGCATCATCTCGCTCAACGGCACCTCGGCTTCGATGATGGCCGTGTCGCCCTCCTGGTTCATGCCCTGGATGCGGCCGCGACGGCTGTTCAAGTCACCCGAGATGTCGCCCATGAAGCGCGAGGGCACCTCGATGGAGACCTTCATGATCGGCTCGAGCAGCACGGGGCGTGCGTCCTTGACGGCCAGCTTGAACGCGTTGCTCGCCGCCGTCTTGAAGCTGAGTTCGTCGGAGTCCACGTCGTGGAACTTGCCGAAGTGCACGATCGCCTTCACGTCGACGAAGGGGTAGCCAGCCATGACCCCCGTCGCGCAGGTCTCGCGGACGCCCTTCTCGACGGCCGGGATGAACTGCCGCGGGATGGTGCCGCCGACGACCTCGTCGGAGAACTCGAAGTCGCCCCCCCGAGCCAGCGGCTCGATCTTCAGGTGCACCTCGGCGAACTGCCCCTTGCCCCCGCTCTGCTTGCGGTGGCGGTACATGGCGGCGCCCGGCCCCTGGATCGTCTCCAGGTACGGGATCCGGGGCGGGTGCGTGATGGTCTCGACATGCTTGCGCTCGAGGCGCTTGAGCATGATCTCCAGATGGAGCGTGCTCATGCCCCGCACGACGAGTTCGCCCGTGGTGGACTCGCGCTCGGCGCGGAACGCCGCGTCGGCGTCGGCCAGCTTCGTCAGCTCGGGGACGATCTTGACCTCGTCGTTGCGGTTCTTCGCCTCGATGGCCAAGGTCACCTTCGGGACGGGCACCGGCGGCAGGACGAAGTTCCACTTGGTGCTGCCATCGGAGACCGTGTCCCCGATGTGGATGTCATCCACCTTCGCCACGGCGACGATGTCCCCGTAGCTGGCCGAGGGCACGGGATGCATCTCGCGCCCATGGACCTCGAGGAGGTCGCCGATGCGCTCCGACTCCCCCGTGCGGTTGATGGTGAGTTGCGTCTTGCTCGCGAGCGAACCGCTCCAGATCCGCAAGAACGCCACCTTGCCCACATGCGGGTCGACCTGGATCTTCCAGACCTGGGCGCTGAAGGGAGCGTCCGTCCCGACGACGATCTCGTT
>JARGNS010000224.1:0-1164 GCA_029213105.1 Planctomycetota bacterium | reverse complement strand
CTCGTGGCCGTCCGCGTCGGCGGCCTTGCGCAGGGCCATGCCGGCGCGCGTCGAGGGTCCCGGGCAGTCGTGGGCGATGAAGTCGAGCAGCTTGCGCATCCCGACGTCCTGATCCACGGAGACATGCAGCACGGGCACGATGTTGCCCTGGCGCAGGGCGCGGGGGAACGTCGCCTCCAGGTCCTCGGTGCTCACCACACCCGTCTCGATGTAGCTCTCCAGCAGGTTGTCGTCGACCTCGACCACGCGATCGGTGGCCTGCTGGCGGAACTCCGCCGCACGCTCCTGGAGGTCCTCGGGGATGTCGTCCCCGAAGATGTCCACGACATGCTTGGCCTCCCGGCCGAAGGCGTTGGGGAGGTTGAGCGGCACGGCGCGCTCGCCCAGGGCACCCTGGATGCCGTCGACCAGGGCCTTGGGGTCGATGTTGTCGCCGTCGACCCGGGTGATGACGACGATGCAGGCCAAGCCCTGGTCGCGGGCGGCACGGAAGATGCGCCGCGTGGCGACGCCGACGCCGTCGTGGGCGTTCACGCAGATGATGGCGGTCTCGACGGCGGAGAGCGCGCAGATCGACTCGCCGAGGAAGTCCAGTGCGCCGGGCGCGTCGATGAGGTTGATGTGCTTGCCGTCCCAGGGCATGTGCACGGGACTGGCGATGAGCGACTGCCCGCGCTCCTTCTCGTCGTCATCCCAGTCGGTGACGGTGTTCTTCTCTTCCACCGAACCTCGTCGACTCGTGACCTTGCAGTGATGGAGGAGGGCCTCGGAGAGGGTGGTCTTGCCAGCCCCCCCCGCGCCGACAAGCGCAAGGTTCCGTACGTCTTCGGGGTTGTGAGCCATGGTGGAACTCCCATCGATTCGGTCTTTGCGGGTTCCCTGGGATACAGCGCCGCTCGAAAGCGGTCAACCCGGCCCGCCGAAGGCGCTGCGTGTGGTCACGCAGCCGCTGCGAGCGGGATTGCTGGGGCGGTCCCCGTGGACCCCCTACACTCGCGCCACGCGGGCCCCGCCCGCCAACCCCATGAGCCCCAAGAACACCCCCGCCGAGTCCGCTGATTCCGCCCCCCAGGGGGCGCGGCTCTGGGGCAACGTCAAGGACATCCTGCGCTGGGGCCGCCCCCACTGGAGGCCGTTCCTCGCGGCTTTCCTGTTCATGTCGGT
>JARGNS010000223.1 GCA_029213105.1 Planctomycetota bacterium | reverse complement strand
TCGCGGCTGGCCAGCGTAAGCGGAACGAGGCCCTGCGTGACATTGCGGTCGGATCCGGATTGCAGGGAGGGGCCAAGGCCCAGTTTGAGTCTTGGAAGAGCAGCGGCGGGAAGTGGCCCGGGTCTTACACCTCCATGAGTCCGGGTGCCATCCGGGCTGCTCAGGAATACTTCCTCCGATTCGGCAAGCCATCTGCTGCTCCTCGCAGGGCTGACCCCAATCAGATGACAATGGAAGAGTTACAGCAGCGACAGGCTGCGGGAGAGTTTGACAAAGAGCCAGCCGAGTTGAGCATCAAGCCCGGAGACTTCCCTGATGCAGTGAAGCCCGGCGAGGGCAAGCCGGTCAAGTTGGACGTGGCCGTACCCGTGGGCGGCAAGCCGATGGCGAAGCCCACGAAGGCCGCCGGTCGCACGCAGCTCGTGGACGCGGGGCTGGCGTGGCTCGCGGCGCGCCAGGCAGGCAACGGCGGCTTCACGCAGACCCTGTCGGGACCCAACGGCGCCGTCGTGCAGACCGCACTCGCGGGTCTCGCCTGGATCGCCGGGGGCAGCACGCAGCAGAAGGGCCCGTACAAGGACCACGTCGCGCGGGCCGTGACGTTCGTGACCGCGAACGTGGGCAAGCGCCCGTCGATGGGCGGCGGCGAGGGCATGCGCGGCGGCTCCAACTGGAACCAGACGAACTGGGGCGTCGCGCATGCCGCGATCTTCCTCGGCGAGCTGCACGCCCACGAGCCCACGCCCGAGCTCAAGCGCGCGCTGCTCGACCTTGGTACCTCGCTCGTCGAGCGGCAGGAGCAGAGCGGCGGCTGGGCGCACGGCCCGGGCGGGCCGAATGCGCTCGGCTATGTCGAGCTCAACATCCTGACGGGCCTCGCGCTCTGCGGCATGGGCCTCGCCCGCCAGGCCGGCTGCAAGATCGCCCAGCCCGCGCTCGACCTGGCAGACGCGTACCTCAAGCAGTCGAGCAATGGCGACGGCGGCGTCGGCTACTCCCACAAGCCCGGTCAGCGGGGGCAGGGCAACATCGGCCGCAGCGCCGGTTGCTGGCTCGGCTACATGACGCTGGGCCTCGGCAAGACGGGCTGGGGCCAGAAGATGAAGAAGTGGACCGCCCGCAACGCCGGCGCGGTGCAGGGAGGCCACGCCAGCCTCATGCAGCACATCCTGCTGGCCGGGGTGGGCGCCCACGCGATCGGCGGCAAGGCCAAGAAGGCCTACTGGGCCGCCTGCGAGCGCGACCTGACGCTGGCCCGCGCGCCCGACGGCTCGTTCCAGCCGCGGCCCTGGCGCGAGACGCTCTCCATGGGAAGCAACTCCGACGTGAGCTTTGGCGAGGTCTGGACCACGGCGGCGTGGACGGTCGTGCTGGCTTGCGAGCCCGAGAAGAAGGGACGGCCCGGCTTGCCCTATTGGATGGGGCAGAAGCGGGTCGAGGCCGCGAAGTAGCCGCTAGCGGTAGCGGCAGCCGATCCGCACCAGCTCCCACGAGGCCTTCACCCAGTCGCGCAGCTTGAGCTTGCTGCCGGCGATGTCACGCCAGACGGGCAGCGGCTTCTCGTAGACGCACGTGTGCGTGTCGTACGCCGCGCGACGCTTGCCCAGCAGGCCCAGGCGCGCGAGCAGCTCCACATCGAAGAGCCAGCGTGAGAGGAAGGGCGTACGAAATGCCCAGCGCGTGCCGTGCGTGTTGCGGAAGAGCTTGGCGCCGCACTGCGTGTCGTAGACGGGCAGCCGCAGGACGAGGGAGGCGCACGTCGCGAAGACGCGTCCCAGGTAGTGGCGCGCGGCCTGGCGCTCGATGGCGCGGCCCAGGAGCTTCACGCGCGAGCCCATCACGACGAGCAGCTCCGGCCGTTCGTCGAGCAGGTCGGCGAACGGCAGGATCTGGTCCAGGGGGGTGGAGAGGTCCGCATCCCAGTAGCCGAAGGTCTCCACGGCGCCCGTGGCCGCATGCCGGACGCCGCGTCGTACGGCCTCGGCCTTGCCGCCGTTCTGCTCGAGCACGAGCACGTCGATGCGGCCGTCGGCCTTGGCCTGCATGCCCTCGAGCACGGCGCGCGTCCCGTCCGTGCTGCCGTCGTCCACGAAGAGCAGGTGGACGTCCTCGTGGGCTGCAGCGAAGGCGAGAAAGCGCTCCGTCTGCAGGCGGCGCTCCTCGGTGAAGCAGGGACCGATGATCGCGTGGCGCGCCATGGCGCACGACCCTACCGGGGCTGACGATCGTCGCCTAGGATCGCCCTTCGATGGAACCTCGCGCCCTGCTCTCCAAGCTCCCTGGCCGCCCCGCGCAGCGTGGCTGGGGTGTGTGGATCGCGTTCACGATCGTGATCGCCGTCATCCTCATCGCGAAGGTGAAGCCCAGCCACGTGACGGCCACGTACTTCCCCACGGCGCAGACGTGGTGGGAGGCGGAGCACGACATCTACACCCCCGGCATCACGGGCTACCTCTACCTGCCCCAGAGCCTGTACCTGTTCACGCCGTTCCTGCTCCTGCCGGAGGGGCCCGTGCGCGAGATCGCGTGGCGGATCTTCGGCATCGCGCTGTTTGCCTTCGGCCTGCGGCGTCTGCTGCGACGCACCACGCCCGAGGGCAGCGACTGGCACTTCGAGGTCGCGACGCTGCTCGTGTTGCTCGCGACGGGATCGAGTGCCCGCAACGGCCAGACGAACCTGCATCTGGCCGGCCTCATGCTGCATGCCTGCAGCGACCTGATCGATCGTCGCTGGTGGCGCGCCACGGGGTTGCTGTGGGGGGGCATGCTCGCCAAGCCGATCGGCGCCGTCATGATCCTGCTGGTGGGCGCCCTCCTGGCACCCATGCGGGGGCGGCTGGCCCTGGGCCTCGGCGTGTTCCTGCTCTTGCCGTTCCTGCATCCCGACTTCGCGTATGCGTCGGAGCAGTACCGCCTCGCGCTCGAGAAGCTCTCGCGCTCGAGCCAGCCGGGCGCAAAGGCCTACGACGACTTCGTCGGCCTGGCGCGCTCGCTTGGCTTCACCCTCCCGCAGGCCGCGCGCACCGCCGTCGCCGTGGGCATGGCCCTCGTGACCCTGGGCCTCGCCTGGTTGGGCCTGCGTCGTGGCGGCCGCATCCAAGGCTTGTGGATCCTGACCGCGCTGGCCGCGGCGTACCTCATGCTCTTCAACCCGCGCACGGAGACGAACTCGTACGTCATCCTCGTGCCGTGGCTGGCGATGCTCGCCACCTACGCCTGGTTCGATCGGCGCTCGCGCGCCGCGGCGGCCGCGTTCCTGCTCGGGTGCCTCGCGCTGGGCTGTGACAACTACGGCCGCGCCGTGCTCGCGTTCTCGCGTGGGCTGACGAAGCCCCTCACGGCGCTGGTGTTCTTCGTCTTCCTCGCATGGACCGTACGGCGGCTGCGCGACCACGCCCTCCTGCCGGTGCGTGGCGACGGACCTGCCGACCCGGCGTAGCATGCGCCCATGCGTGCCGCGTTCCTCCTGCCCCTCGCCCTGCTGAGCCTGCTCGTCCTGCCCGCCGGGACCGCCCTGGCGCGCTCGGGCGGCCCCGGGCCGCAGAAGCCGATCTGGCCGCCGAAGGGCAAGACCGATCGCATGCTCTACGAGAAGGCCTGCACCCTGCAGGCCCAGATGTGGCAGCACCTCTCGCCGGAGGGCTTGTTGATCGTGGCCCATCCGCGCGGTGCCGATGGCCCTGCCCTGTCGCGCGCGGCGCTGTTTCGCAGTGATGCCTGCATGTGGACCGGGTGCTACGCGGCGGCCCAGGCGTGTCGCTGGCAGGTGACACGCGATCCCGACGCGCTGGCGCAGGTGCGCTTCCTCGCCAAGGGCCTGCGGGCCCTGCATGCCGTCACCGGGTCCCACGGCCACTTCGCGCGCAACGTCGGACGACCGACCACGCCGGGGGAGGGCGAGAAGGTCCTCGCCTCGCGGACGATGCCGGGGCACTGGTTCCGTACGGATGTGAGCCGCGACCAGCTCGCGGGCCTGACCCTCGGGTGGTTCTTCATCGGGACCTTCATGGAGGATCCCGAGCTCAAGCGCCTGGCGGCTTCCGAGATGCGCGCCATCGCGATGACGCTCTACAACGACAAGATGTGGTTGCGCGACCACCTCGGCAACCAGACCGAGTACGGCGAGCTGCGCAAGGACGTGAAGTTCATGCCGTTCCGCAAGAACGGCGCGTTCGCGGCCATCGGCCTGGCCCCCCTCATCGCCGCTGCGGACCTCAACCCCACGGACGTCGCCGTCGCCCGGGCCCTGCGGCGCTTGGACAAGGCCGGCTGGGATGAGGCGCTGCCCGGTCAGAACACCGAGTTGCCGGCGCTGGTGAACAGCTCCAACGTACAGATGATCACGATCGCCCTCTTGGTGATCGCGCGCTCGAACCAGCGCGGGGGCCGCCCTGCCCACTACGCCAAGAAGGGCCTCCTGGCCCTGCGCCGGGCGACCGTGGGCTGGTGGAACGCGGGCCTCTGCGCCATGCAGCTGCTCGGCGGCATGCACGGGGACAAGGGCCCCCTGCGTGGGGAGTTCCGGGCGACCCTGCACGGGCTGCCGGATCGCGAGCAGCCGCGGCGCCTCGTGCGCGCCTGGAAGGCCCGCAAGGCGGCGCCGATCTGGATGCGCCAGCCGTCCAGCTGGTACTGGACCAACGACGTCACCCACCACCACGAGTGGGCGCCGGCCACGGAGCTGGGCCCCACGGTGGTCTGGACGGGGGCCGACTGGCTCTTCGCCTACTGGTTGGGCCGTGCGGCGGGGGAGTTCACGCCGATCGTGGGGCAGGGCGTGAATCCCAGCGCCCACCACATCGTGGCGCCGCGGCCGGCCTGGACGCGGTAGCCTCTGCGGAGATCCCGCTTCCCGGAGGCGCCATGTTCCGCTCCGCTCTCGCGCTCGCCCTGCTGCTCGCTCTCGTAGCCCTGCCTGCCGAGGCGAAGGAGAACCGCAAGAAGAAGCCCTCCCCGAAGGCAGTGGGAGAGGCCGTCGGCCGCGGCGCGGACTGGCTTCGCACGCGCTTCGCGAAGGGCTTCGAGACCGAGACGTTCCACTCGGTGCCGGAGCTGGTCGTGCTCACGCTGCACCACGCCGGTGTCGACCGACGCGATGAGGTCTACAAGGCCGGGCTCGCCACGATCGAGACGTGCCCGCTGCGCCACACCTACCGGGTCGCCACGCTGGCGATGGCCTTGAGCCGCATCAACCCGTACAAGTACCGCGCGCGCCTCGCGCACTGCGCCCAGTGGCTCGTCAACACCCAGCTGGCCGAGGGCGAGTGGGGCTACCCCGGCACGATGCGCGGGCGCAGCAAGCAGACGCGCGCGCTCGAGGTGAAGCCACCCGTCACGGAGGAAGAGGCCAAGGGCGGTCCCAAGGCCGAGCCGATCCTGATCCAGCGCACGTTGGCTGTCGAGGAACTCGGCGGCCAGAAGGGCGACTTCTCCAACACGCAGTACGCGCTGCTGGGGCTGCGCGCCTGCCGGGACGCGCGCATCGTGATCCCCAAGAGCACGTGGGAGGCGGCGCTGGCCTACACGGTCGATCACCAACTGCCCGACGGCAGCTGGGGCTACGACCACGCCGGCGAACGCGACGAGGGCGGCTACGCCTCGCTGACCGCCGCGGGCATCTGCGGCGTCGCCCTCTGCCAGCACGCCCTGAAGAAGAGCCCCAAGTCCCATCCGGCCGTCAAGAAGGGCAGCGCCTGGCTCAAGAAGCACTGGACGCCCGACGACAACGCCGGCATCGAGGACAGCACGTTCATCCCGCCGAGCACGTGGCATTGCTACCACCTCTACTCCGTGGAGCGCGCCGGCCGCGTGCTCGGCCTGAAGAAGCTCGGCAAGCGCGACTGGTACGCCCAGGGCGCCTGGTGGCTGCTGGACAACCAGCAGTCCGGCGGCAGCTGGAACGACACCCGCGGCGACACGACGGCGACGCGTCCGCCCTACCTCCAGACGGCGGACACCTGCTTCGCGATCCTGTTCCTCACGCTGGCCACGCCGCCGCTGACGGGACGGTAGAGTCACCTCGTGGAGACGCGCACCTTCGACTTCCGGCTGACCCGTGGCGAGTACCTGCGCTACTTCGTGCGCCACTACTTCTTCGATCTGTGGACGCCGTGGGTCATCAGCGTCGGTCTCGCCGCGGTCTACACCTTCGTGTACCGGGGCAGCTTGGACGGCTGGCTCCCGGCCCTGCTCGTCTTCCTCGCGCTGGCCGTCGGCACCCTGCTCGCGATGCTGGCCCTGGCCACGCTCATCTTCGCCTTCAAGCTGCGCGGGCTGAAGACGGACGGCATCGACGGGGTGATGGAGTGGATTCTGGACCTGCG
>JARGNS010000222.1:5184-6333 GCA_029213105.1 Planctomycetota bacterium | reverse complement strand
CACGCCAGGCACGACGGCGTTGTTGACGATCGGGCCCGCGAGCGAGCGCGGCTGACCGGCCGTCACGACGAACTGCACGGTGCGTCCCGGCGGGATGAAGTAGATGGCGTCGTCGCCCGGCCCGCTGAACGTCACCTCGTAGTCCGTGCCCGCGACCAGCCTCGGACGGGCGCGAGACAGGGGCCGCAGTTCGTTGTCGGCCAGACCGTCCTTGTTGGCATCGAGATACAACCCGAGCAGGCCGAGCGTATCGGGGTCGGTCCCGGCCGTCACGCCGGCGTCCAGGGTGAGTTCTTCGACGAACTGCCCTTCGTCGCGGGCCGTCAGCTCGAACGTCACGACCGGCGCGACCGATACCTGCGCGAGCTGGATCGGGCCCTGCCCCGGCCGCACGATCCCGCGGAAGACGGCGTTGCCGCCCTGCAGACGGCCATCCTGAGGTACGCGGTTCATGACGGCGCACGTCTCATCGAGGATCGTGAAGCCCGCCGTCACCGGAATGGACGGGCGCCCGGGCACGCCATCGAGGGCCGGCGTGAGTTCGCCGGGCACCTGCCCCAGCGCGGTGTCGACCAGGTTCTTCGCCGTGATGTCGAACACGTAGATGTCGTCGCCCTCCTCGGGGGGCTGCACGAAGTCATGGAACATCGCCGTGTAGATGCCATCGCCAGCCCAGCGGTCGCCGCTGCGCGTCCCGCCGTCGTCCTTCATCACGATCGGCTCGCTCGTGAGGCGCCCGAAGCGCGGGTGGACCACGTGCATGCGGACATCCAGGCCCGTGATCGCCCACGGGGCGCGGATCTTGCTCTCGACGATGATGGGATTCGGGTAATCGATCACCCCACTGCCGCCGCGCACCCAGCTGTTGATGCCCAGCCGGGTGGAGAGCGTCAGCGCCTGCAGCAGGTAGCGGGAGTCCTGGCCGTCGGTGTTGCGGACCTCGACGCGCCAGGTCTCGTTGCGCGTGCGGATCTGTGCGGGCAGCCGGATGCGCACGTTGTCCTGCGTGACATGGTCCCGGTACGCGACGTTGATCTCGTCGTGCAGCTCGGGGTGCGTCACCTTGTCGTAGATCAGGTTGTCGGCTTCGGTGGCGAGGTCACCATCCGGACCGGGCGCCACGACGCGCAGTTCCAGCCGATCGGCCTT
>JARGNS010000222.1:0-5174 GCA_029213105.1 Planctomycetota bacterium | reverse complement strand
GACGAAGGTGATCTCGTCGACGAAGGGGCTGACGTCGATCTCGGTCTGGATGACCGCGCCGCCGGCGATGCCCCCCTCGATATCGAACCACTGCTTGAAGATCTCCTCCTCCGCGCGCGCTGTGGCCACCAGGCGGGGCACGAGGCCGCGCAGGTCGTCGGAGTCGCCAGCGTAGAAGAACTGCCCGCCGGTCTGGTTGGCGATGTCCTCGAGCGCCTTCAGGTCGGCCTGGGGACCGAAGCCGACCGTGTGCACCGTGAAGCGCGGGCTATCCGCGAGCTTGCGGACCTCGTCCTCGAGCGAGGTGCCCGAGTTGCTGCGGCCGTCGGAGACGAGGAAGATGACCTTGTTGGACATCTCCTCCCCGCGGAAGGGCTCGAGACTCTCGCGGGCCAGCTTCAGGCCCTCCCCCAGCGCCGTCCGGGTGCCGGTGCTCAGCACCGCGGCGCGATTGGGGCCCGGCTGGGCGTCGTTGATGAAGTCCTCGCGCAGCCTGGCTCCGGTGTTGATGAAGTAGTCCTTGCGGGCGTCCTCCACGTCCTCACCGGTGAAGAAGTTGCGCGGGACCCACGCCACCTCGTCGGCGGCCCCGATCGTCAGCACGCCCATGCGCTCCTCGTCCTTGACGAGGTTCACCGCATCCATCACCGCGTTGATGGCGATGTCGAAGCGGGTCAGGTCCTTGCCGTCGAGGTCCTTCTCGCCGGAGAACTGGGCCATGCTGCCCGAGGCGTCGAGGGCGAAGACGAAGCCGGGCGGGCCGGTCACGGTGGTGTCGCCGGCAGTCATGGCCAAGGGGTTGGCTGCGGGCACGGCCGGATCGACGCTGATCTCGGGAAGGCGCGTGAGGACCTGCGACTCCCTGGCGAGCACGCGCGGCCTCCGCTGGACCTTGCCCGTGTCCGGGTCCAGGACCGGCGCGCCCGTGGTGGCGTCGAGCACCGGCACGGTGGCCTGCAGGAGGGAGCCCCAGGGCTCGTTGGCCATCTCCTCGGCGTACGTGACGGGGGCATCGAAGTTGTCGGTGCGACCGAGGGCGAACCGCTTCCGGAACCGGCTGCCTGCGATGGACTCCCAGCACGAACAGCCGTTGTAGTACTCCTGGAACGTGGCGAACCGCGCGATCTCGCAGCCCCCGTTGAACGTGTCCTCCCCCAGGGCATGGCGGACGCCCTCGCCCGCCACCGCGTTGTGGATGACGCACCACTCCGTCCGCGTGTTGCGCAGCAAGGTCGTCGTACCGCCATCCATCACGCACGCTCGGGACGACGAGGAGGCGTTGGCCCTGCAGCCGGGATTGTTGGCGCTGTCCGACGAACAGCTGAATCGGCACGGCTGGTCGATGCGGTACGCCGCCACGACCATCTGATCGGCCCCCTCCACGCGGCTCGCGATCCGCACCTCGTAGGGCGCGCTGCCCTGGGCGTCGCGAATGCTCCAGACGAGCGAGTCGAAGTTGTCCTGGAACGTCACGCGCGGCGAGGTCTGCTCCGTCAGGGGGGCGCTACCGAGTCCGGGGGCGATCACCTCGAAGAGCACGGTGTCCTTGACGCTGGACTGGAACGTCTGTTGGCCGATCTGGACCTGCTTGGGGTCGAGCTTCAGGACGATCTCGAGCAGGTCGCTCGAGACGGGCGAGAATGTGTAGACCTGGACGGCTCCGTTCGCTTCGCCCGTGCGCTTGGGCTCCAGCACATACGGCGTCGACTCCTGCTCGGGCACGTCCGTGCCCAGGGTCCGCTCGCACTCGGCGCGCTCGTCGGCCGTCAGATCAGGATCATCACACTTCGTCTCGATCCGGCACTGGTCGGAGAGGCTGCAGTTGAAGCGGGAGCTCGTGTTGCAGTTCGACCAGACGCGGCCGTCGTACTCTTCCTGCAGCCCGAAGAGGTAGTGGCCGAGCTCGTGCAAGATGCCGAACGACGCGCGGTAGCCCTGCTCGCACTCGGAGCGATACTCCCAGGTCTGCACATCGACGCTGCCATCGCGGTTGGTCACCGGCACCTGACGCGTGAAGAGCAGCTGATCGAATGTGGCCGCCCTCGCCGCGGCGTCATCCGACTCGCAGATATGGCGCTCGAGTGTCAGCTCGATCTCGCTGTCCTTGCCCTGATCGAATCCATTGCGATCCGCGACGGCGCCGTCGCTCGGGCGTACGCGCTTCGAGCGGTAGACGATGTCCGCCTCGACCTGCCGCTCCGGGCGGTTCGTGAACTCGATGCGGCGGATGTAGATCTCGCCTTCCATCGCGTCGTAGAGCGACCGGGCGAGGTTGTTGAACGTGGGCTTGTACTTGAGCATCACCTCCTGCGCCTCGGCGGGGTCGGCGGGGATGCCGTCGAAGAAGACGACGAGGTCCATGGCCAGGACGGGCTTGCCGTCGAGCATCTCCCGATCGACGCGCGTATTGCCGGACTCGGCCCGCCCGGGGCCCGCGCAGACCGCAGCCGCGGCCAAGCTCACCATCAAGACAGAACGCCACCACGCACGCATGCAGAACCCCGGTCAGATCCCCCGATCCAGGGCCAAGCGTAGGCGAAACGCCCCTACGCCGACAACGGCCCCGTCTCGTTATGAGAAGCGGAACAGGGCCCTAGGGCATTTCTGGCGCTCGCGCAGGCGAACGGCGTGCTGACGGATCTGGCGCACGATGGTCGGCGCCGGGCAGGGGGCAGCCCCCCCGCCCGCGCTGGTGCTAGTCCTCGTCGCCCCGCAGGTACCGCAGGCGGGTGACCTTGTACTTCTCGGCGATTCGCTTGTTGATCGCATCGAGCTCGTCCGCGGGGATCACGACGTCCGTCGTCAGGCCATCGAAGCGGAACACGTGGTACGCCCCCTCGGGGGTCTCGAGCGCCTTGGGCACGCTCTTGAAGTCGAGGATCTCGATGCCGTTGATGGTCTTGATGGGCTGGTGGTAGACGTCCTCGAAGCCCTTGTTCGCCTTGTCCTGCAGGAGGCGATCCACGTAGATCACGCGCCGGCGCTTGCCGGGCGGATCCCAGTTGGCCCGCTCACGGAAGCGACGCAGCAGTACGCCACCCGCCGAACGCGAGATGCTCGAACTCGAGGTGAGCTCGAGCAGCACCATGCCGCCCACGACCATGAACTGGGGCCGCTCCGCCCCCCAGCCCTCGGGCACACGCTTCTCGTCGGGCTTCTGTCCCTTGAGCTCGAACTCGACGTCCGTCTCGACGCCCTTGCGGAGGATCTTCGCCTTGACGATCTCGCCGGCCTTGCGGCGGCCGCCGAGCAGATAGCTCGAGCTGAGGCGCCCGTGCACGTCGTGCACGAACTTGCCCTCGTCGTCGATGTCGAAGCCATCCAGGCCCAGGAGGACGTCCCCCTCCTCCAGCACGCCGTGACCGGTCCGACCCGGCACGATGCGCGTGACGGCGATGCCGTGCTGGTTCTCGGCGAGGCCGAAGTACGTGCGCAGGTCCTGGCGTAGCAGTTGCTGCGTCCAGAAGCCGGGCCCGGGCTTGCCGAGATACGGCCCCTCGGCGTTGAAGTCCTCCAGATACTGCCGGAGACTCTCGATGGAGAGGATCGTGCCCTGCTGGCGCGAGCCGTACGTGCTCGTCAGGAGCCCGACGACCTTGCCGTCCTTGAGGGCGACCTGGCCGTCCCCACTATCCGAGCAGGTCGTCTTGAGCAGCAGGTCGAGTCCCGAGCTGCTGGCGCTGGCGCGAATGACCCGCGCGTCGTAGCGCTCCGGGATGTTGTCCCGACCGAGTTGGTAGATGTCGAACTCGTCGTCCAGCTTCACCGGTTCCCCGAGGGGCAGCGGCTTGAGCGTCTCGACAAGGTGCTTGTCGTCGAAGCCGACGATGGCGAGCCCCACCTTGCGGTCGACGTGCAGCAGCTTCGCCGGGTAGCGCCGGGCGCTGTTGGCCAGCTCGACCTCGATCATGCGCTGATTCGCGACGACGTTCGACTTGCAGAGGATCTGCCCCTTGCCGACCACCACGCCGCGACCGGCGCGCGTGTAGGCGCGGCCGAGCTTCCAGGGCGCACTCGTCTCGTAGCTCTGGCCCGTGACCCGCAGTCGCACGAGCGCGCCCCGCAACTTGGGCGCAAGGTCGTCATCGGCGGCATGACCCGCGGCAGGCACCAGGAGGAAACAAGCCGCCACCAGGGCGGCACGGAGGACCGTGCGATGCATGACTACTTGCTCTCCTTCGCACGGACGTAGCGGTCCTCGGCGATCTCGTTCTTCTTGAGGATCTCGGGGTGCACGGCGCGGATCTTCTTCATGTCCAGGATCAGGGGTGCGGTGTTCACACCCTCGAACTCGACCTTGATCAGGTCCTTCTTGGACTCGTCGATGAGCTTCACGAAGTGCGCGAAGTCGTTGGGCTGCACACCGTCGACGTTGTCGACGATGGCATCCGAGTAGCGGATGTAGCGCGTGCTCGCATCCGGCAGCACGCGGCTGAGCAGCACCAACTGCTCGCGCGTCTTGCCCTCTTCGGCCACCGTCCGGTAGTAGGACTGCATGTAGTAGCTGAGGTCGTTGCTGCTACCCCAGCCGATGTAGTTCTCGGTCAGCGGCACGAAGAGGAAGCCGCCGAGCACCATGTACTCGGGGCGCTCGTCGTAGACGCGCCCCGGCTTCATGCGCGCGGACCACTCCTTGAGCGTGACCTCGACATCGAAGATCTTGCCCTTGCGCAGGACGGTCAGGGTGACCGTCTCGCCGATCTGCTTGCCTTCGACCA
Source organism: Planctomycetota bacterium (assembly GCA_029213105.1). Taxonomy (GTDB): domain Bacteria; phylum Planctomycetota; class PLA2; order PLA2; family JAEUHO01; genus JAHEIK01. The sequence goes on along the minus strand of JARGNS010000222.1, from coordinate 456 downwards.
CAAACGCGAAGTCCAGGAACTCGTCGCCGATCTTGACGGTGCCGTCGGACTCGATCTTCACGCCGTCGATCTTGAGGATCACGTCGTTGCGCTGCAACTTGCCGCTCGCGGACGCGTACGGCACGGGCTTGAGGACGAGCATGCCGCCCTCCTGGTCCTTCGGCATGCCGAGGAACTTGCGCAGGGTCTGGTTGCGCAGGTTCGCCATGTAGATGCCGAGCTCGGCGTACCCGTGATAGACGTCGTCCTTGATGTCCGTGATGAAGTGCTGGATGACCGAGGGGGCGATCATGTAGCCGAGGTTCTGCGCGAACATGCGGCCCTGGAAGGCCACCCCGCAGACCTTGCCGTTCTGCAGCACCGGCCCGCCACTGTTGCCGGGGTTGATGGCTGCATCCGTCTGGATGGTGAGGTGGTCATCGGCGCCGGAGTGGACGTAGGTGTTGACCTCGATCC
>JARGNS010000221.1 GCA_029213105.1 Planctomycetota bacterium | reverse complement strand
CGACCAGGCTGGGCACCGTGTACGAGCCACTGCCGAGGCTGCGGCAGTCGATGCGCACATCATCGCCGGTCTCGGGATCGCGATCGATCACCGTGAGGTGACCCGCGACGGCGCCGCCGTGTTCCTCCGGGATGAAGCGCAGCTGTTCGCGCGACACGCCGTGGATCGAGAACATGGCCTCCACGTCGTCCATGACGCCGTCGGACTCGGACTGGTCCTTGAAGCGGGCCTGGCCCCAGTTGATCGACTGGTAGTAGACCTCGCGCTTGCTCGCCAGGTCGTCGATGCCGATCATGTCCTTGGAGAGGGCCATGAACTTGAGCGTCTGGGCGAAGGTGCGCACGGTGTTGTAGGTGAGCGAACGCACGATGCGCTTGCGCCCGATGGCCAGGTAGCCCTTGGTCTTGTGGAGCGAGACGTTCCCGAGGCTGCGCTGGGGGGTCTTGATCTCCGGGCGACGCCCCTTGACCGCCTCGCCGTGGATGCGGCGGGCCTCGCCGACGAGCACGCGCACGGTCTTCGTGGCGCTGGCGCGCGTGACCTGCTCCGGCTCCGCGCGCGGCTTGCGCGCCGGCGCCTTGCGAGTGGCCTTCTTCGCCGCCTTCTTGCGCGCAGCGCGCTTCGTCGCGGCCTTCTTCTTCGCGCGCGTCCGCGGCGGTGCGGGCTGCTTGCGCGCGGCACGCTTCTTGGCGGGCTTCTTGGGCGCGGCCTTCTTGCCTGCCGTCTTCTTGCGAGCCGCCTTCTTGCGAGCCGCCTTCTTGCGAGCCGCCTTCTTGCGGGCGGCCTTCTTGCGGGCGGCCTTCTTGCGCGTGGCCGGGCGGGGCTTGGCCTTGGATTTCCGACGCCCCGCCATCAGCTGCTCCGGCTCCGCCGCAGGGTCGTATCGAGCTTCTTCGTCACGGTGCGCGTCTGGCGATCACTCAACGCGAGCAGGTCCTGCAGGGCCTCGGCGATCGTCGGCAGGTAGGTCGTGATGTAGTCGGTCTTGCGCTGGGCTTCGGCAGCGCGCTTCTGCTTGCGCACGTGCAGGCCCAGGCGGCGGCCGCATTCCTGCAGGGCGAGGCGGATCTCCTTGTGGATCTCGTCGTACGCCGCGACCGCCTCCTTCGACTCGCTCGTGAACGGCACCCAGACGCTGGCGATGTGGACGAGGACGGCCAGGGGGCCCACGGGCATGCTGCGCCGCGGCTGGTTGAGGTCGTAGTTGCGCCAGGCCAGGGACGTCACCGCCTTGCTCATGGCGCATGCGCCCTGCTGGTAGAGCAGGGGCACGCGGTTGGCAAAGCGGTAGAGGTGCGCCGACTGGTCGGCCGGCAGCGGCGGGCCGTAGGCCAGCGCCACCTCGATCTGGAACGGGTTGCCGCGGTAGACGGACGGCGCGCGCGTGACCGAGGTGTAGAACTCGGCCTCGACTTCCTTGCGCATGCCTTCGAGGAGCGCCGCCTCGCCGATGGGGGCCAGGCAGTCGGTCGGGGGCGCCATGACGCGGACCGCATTCATGGCCTCGTAGAGTCGCTCGGCTTCGGGGCGGGTCACGCGATGGGGGTTCTTGGCGCCGTTGATCTCGGCCTCCAGCACCATCTCGCCCGCCACACGACTGCTGACGCGCGAGAACTCCTGCTGCAGGAAGGACGTGACGCGCTTGGCGCCGGTGGCCTGGAGCATCTTCATGAGCGTGCCGAGCTCCACGCCGTAGGGATGCGGCTGGATCTCACGAGGTTGCTCGGGAAGCTCGTCCACCACGCGCTCGAAGACGTGCGCCTCCTCCGCACCCGGCGCGAGGAACGTGATGTGCGCGTGGGGGTTGGCGAGCGCCGTCTGGCGGAGGTACTCGAACACACCTCGCTGGCCGCCCGTGTAGCGCCCTTCCAGTTCCAACTCGATGCGCGTGCCTGTCTTGTGGGCAAACGTCTCGAGCTCGCGCTCGCGCAGGACGCGCGGGTTGTTGGACTTGGTGTCGATCACGAGGTCGAAGGTGATAGCCGGCTTGCGCGGGCGGGACTTCGTCGCCACACGGATCGGCTTGCCTGTCGTCAGCTGGCCGTAGAGCGCCGCGGCGCTGATGCCGATGCCCTGCTGGCCGCGACTCATGCGCAGGCGGTGGAACTTCGAGCCGTAGAGCAGCTTGCCGAAGATCTTGCTGACCTGGGCCTTCACGATGCCGGGCCCGTTGTCCTGGACGACCAGGCGGAAGCGGTCGGCGGTTCCGGTGGGCCCCTTGGTCGTGCGCTTCGACTTGCTCGCGGGCGCCTCGGCGGCAGCCTTGCGGCGCGCGGCCGCACTGCCCTGCTTGACCTGCTCGATCACGATGTCGAGGTCGGGCAGGATGCCGGCCTCCTCGCAGGCATCCAGCGCGTTGTCCACGGCCTCGCGTACGGCGGTCAGCAGGGCCTTGGACGGATTGTCGTAGCCCAGGAGATGGCGGTTCTTCGCGAAGAACTCCGCGACGGAGATCTCGCGCTGGGTGCGGGCCATGTCCTGGGCGGAGAGACGCTTCACGGCGCGCTTGCGCGTCTTCTTGGGGCTCGCGGCCTTCTTCTTCCGGGACGTTCGCTTGCGCGCAGCCATGCCGGAAGCCTACGGCCCGGGGCCGACGGCGCAGGCGCTACTCCTCGTCGGGGAGTTCCTCGAGGGTATCCGTGCGCTCCTGGCAGAGCAGGTGTCGGAAGCCCTCGATCGGGCCGTTGGGATCGTTGCCCGGGACACGCTCGACGATGAAGAGCTCTTCGCGGCGGGACTGCTCCTTCTGGGCGGCAATCCGTACCGAGAAGTAGTTGCTGCGGACGGTGAAGTCGTCCGCCGGGATGACCTTGTTGGCGACCAGGCGCGTCTGGTCCATGCCCTCGACCTCGAGGATCTGGTTCGGGTCGCTGAAGGGGTTGCCGCTGCCCTGGTCGTCCTCGTCGCTGGACTCGGAGTCTTCGCCCTCACCCTGGCGACGCTCGATGATGCGCGCGGCCAGGTCGGGGTCCTTGTTGAACACACCCTGCAGCACCGCCTTCGGCGCGGTGTTGAGGTTGATCTTGCCGTCGCCGTAGACGGTCAGGAAGCGGTGCAGCCCCGGGGCGACCTCCTCCCCCTCGCGGATGTCCTCGAGCAGGCGATGCTTCTCGAAGAGGTCGCTGACGAAGTGCAGTTCCTCGAGGACGAGCATGGCGCGATCGCTGCTCGTGTTCGGCTTCGGCACGCTGCCGCGGCTGGTCTGGCCGTTCACCCAGCGGAAGATCGCGTCCGAGACCTCCTCCGCGTACGAGCTCGCGTCGAACTTGGTGTCGTTGCGATACCACTTGATGAGCTCTGTCAGGCGTTCCTTCCAGATGGGTTTTCGTGCGGCCGAGGCTTCCGCCAGGATGTGGACGTTGAACTTGCCTTGCTCGTCGAACGGCGTGGTGGAGAGGCTGACGCCGGTGTCTTCGTCCGTGCGTGACCGGAGTTCCTCGTCGGCCCAGACGTCGTCGTACGTGTCGGTCTGATTGCCCTGGCCGTCGTGCTCGAGGCGCGCCAGCACGATCTGGTACTGGCTCTCGATGGCGTTGTCGATGGCGAGCTGGTCGGAGACGTTGAACGCGGTCGTGTACTCCAGGGCGATCTGGTAGGCGAACTCCGCAGCGAACGGGATGATGATCGCGGACAGCATCATCACGACGAGCAGCGCGATCCCGGACTGGCGGCGGCGGTTCTTGATCGGCGTGTTGGTCATGTGCCTCGGACGTCCGCAGACGCCATCTCCTTCCCCGGATGCTAACGCAGCCTACGGGGCGATGATGCGAACGACATCCTTGCCGCCGGAGGGGGCGCGGTAGACGAGGACGAACTCATCCTTGCGGTCGCCGTCCAGATCCATGGCATAGCCCTCGATGTCGGGGCTGCGGCCGATGGGGGGGATCGCTACCGCGCGCGCCTCCGCCTCGGGTGCCCAGACCCCCGCGGCCCGGCCGGCGTGGATTCGGATGGTGTCCGGTCCCGTGCGGATGGCCAGGTCCTTGCGCCCGTCGCCGTCGAAGTCGCCATCGGTGACGATCATCAAGGTCCGGACGACCTCGATGTTGCCGGCCTGGTCGAAGCGCACCTTGACGCCGATCTCGGACTTCACCAGGGCGTCCGGGGTGTCCCGGAAGTAGGTGCCCGAGCCGGCGCTCTTGTTGAGGAAGGCGCGCGTCTCCGCCACGATCTTCCCCTTCGATAGCGCGGCGACCATGTTCGCGGCATTGACCTGCATGCTGGTGATGACCAGGTCCAGGCGGCCGTCGGCATTCAGATCGACGAACTGCGGGTCGAGCTGGAAGCCCTGCAGCGAGAGGCGGCAGTTGGCGGGCTTGTGCGACGGTCCCGTCGTGCCCGTGGCCGCCTGCGTGCGGAAGAACCCGTAGTGCACCTGACGGTTCGTGTAGATGCGGTGCAGGATCTCCGGCCGTCGGTCGCCGTCGAGATCCACGAGGGTCTGGTCGTAGGTCCCGCCCTCGCCCGCGCCGAGGAATGCGACGTCGTAGGTCACCCGCCCCTGCGGTCCTTCGTTGATCAGCTTGCGGTCGGCGATGGCCCAGAGCCCACCCGCGCCGACGTAGGCCTGGGGGAGGCCATGCTCGATGGTGCACGTGTCCTCGAGGAAGGGGCCGGGGGCCTTCACGCGAAACGTGCGGGGGATGCGCAGGCGGTACCCCGAGGCGTGCAGCCAGCCGTCGGCCGTCGGGATCAGGAAGTTGTCCGCGTCCCGCCAGCAGTCCGTGAACGTGAGCTGTTCATTGTCGCGCCAGGACAGGCCCGCCGCACGGGCCTCCGGGGGGAGCAGGGAGGAGGCCTGCCCCGCGCCTTCGCTGCCCATGCGCCAGCCGGCCTTGCCCAGGAAGGCCACATCATCGCCCTGGGGCGTGCCGCGCTGTGCGGCCAGCGGCCGCCCGGTGGCGAAGCTCACGTCCGCGGGCACCTCCCACGAGGCGCGCGGCGTGGCGGCGACGCGTCGTTCCTCGGAGTCGGCGGCCCTGGTGGCACCCCAGACGTGCAGGCGACGTCCGGAGAGCAGCAGGAGGTCGATGATGCCATCCTGGTTCGTATCGGCCCGCTGGAGGCCGGTCACCTTGTCGATGCCCTCCAGCGTGAGGACGCGCGGCGCGGCCGCGGCCGCACGCAGCGGCACGAGGGGCCGCAGCGCGACGGCGAGCGTCGCGGCCGCGCGCAGCGTCGGCGGGGGCCGGGCGCGGCGGCCAGCCATCAGCGGGCTCCCTTCGACAGGAGGACATACAGCTTGTCGTCGCCCCAGAGCACGGCGTCGGCACGGCCGTCGGCGTTGAGGTCCGTTACGTGGGCGTCGGCGGTCAACCCGCCCTGGACCGGAATGGCGGGGACGATCGTCCGGTCGAACGCCGGTGCCTGGCCCGCGCCGCTCAGGACCTGCACGGAGGACAGGTTGCCCAGGTCCATGAGGTCGCGGCGCCCGTCGCCGTCGAAGTCCCCACCGAACCAGGCGGAGCGCCCGAAGGTGTTGTTGAGCGCTTCCGCGGACGCGTAGAGGCGCTCGACCGTGAACCAGGGCGTGTCGTGGAACGTGCCGCGCTGCTTGTCGAAGCGGAAACCCACGAACGTGATCTTGGGGTCCTGGCCCATGAGGCGCGCGATGAGGTCGAGCATCGTGCCGCGGATGGAGTCCCCGACGTACTCCTTCGCGCCGTCACCGTCCAGGTCGACGAACTGCGGGTGCAGCACGATCGACTGGGTGTCGATGCGCGCGGCAGGTTTGACGAGCGCTCCGCTCTTCGGGTCCCGGAAGGGCCCCGGGTAGTGGAAGAGGACCGTGCGGATGGACATCAGGTTCGTACGCATGCCCGTGATGACGGTGACCAGCAGGTCCGTGATGCCGTCGCCGTTCACGTCGTCCGGTTGGATGCGTGCGGTGCGCAACTCCTCGGGGCCCTGATCTGGATCGGGGGCGAGGAACGGAAGCGGCAGCCGGTAGCTCGGCGCGAGCGGTTTGCCTGCCGTCACGGGGGCGGCAAGGGACCAGCCCACGAGCTGGTCGTCCCGCAGCGCGACGAGCTCGCTCGTGCCGTCTCCGTCGAGGTCGGCCGGGAAGAGGTTCGGGACGTAGGCGCTGCGCATGACGCCGAACAGGTGGTCGGAGGAGGCGCGGTTGTTGGCCGCGATGGAGAGCGTGCGGTCGGAGCGCGGGACGCCGCCGAAGACGCGCAGCGGGCCGTCCCCCTTGGCGTCCGGGAACCAGACCTCGTCGACGCCGTCGCGATCCAGGTCGGCGATCGCGTCCCAGAACACGAGCGGCTGACCGGCGCTGCGCGCCAGCAGCGCGCCGCGGGCATGGCGCGGCGTGCGCTCGCCGGGCGTGCCGTCGGGCTTCACGTCC
>JARGNS010000220.1 GCA_029213105.1 Planctomycetota bacterium | reverse complement strand
CTGTGGGTGCCGACCACCACGCTGTGGCAGGCCCTCGACGGCGGGCAGAACTGGACCCAGCGCTCGGGCACGAAGGACGACTTCCACGACCTTGCGTTCGATCCGAACGACAAGGAGCGCATGATCATCACGCACGACGGTGGCGCGATGTGCACGCTCAATGGCGGCAAGACGTGGTCGCAGTGCTACACCCAGCCGAACCAGCAGATCTACCGCGTCAATGTGGACAACCAGTTCCCCTACAACCTCTACGGGAACTGCCAGGACCTGATCGGCTACAAGGTGCCGTCCGCCTCCATGTATGGCGGCATCTCCGTCTCGGACGTGACGGTCATCGGGAGCGGCGAGTCGGGCATGTCCGTGCCCCACCCGACGGAGCCTCACCTCGTCTACCACCTCGCGCAGAGCACCATGGCGGCGGGCGGCTGCCCGATCCAGCTCGTGAACCTCAAGACCGGCCAGTGGGAGCACCGCAGCGTCTGGCCCCAGATCACCTTCGGCCGCGGCCAGAACGAGGCCAAGTACCGCTTCAACTGGCACTGCCCGATCGTGCTCGACCCCTTCGACCCCGAGACCGTCTACACGGCCGCCGAGATGGTGTTCTGCAGCAAGGACCGCGGCATGACCTGGAACATCATCAGCCCCGTCCTCACGAAGGATGACGAGTCCAAGCAGCAGGCCGGTGGGTCCCCCTCGACCCCCGAGACATCCGGCCAGGAGGCCTACAACACCATCCACCGCATGGTCTGCTCCAAGGTCCGCAAGGGCGTGATGTGGACCGGCAGCGACGACGGGCTCGTCCATGTCACCCAGGACGGTGGCAAGACCTGGACGGACACGAAGATCCCCGTGCCCGAGGACTCCGACGTCTACGAGCTGGAGGCCTCGCCCCACGATCCCGCCGTGTGCTACGTGGCGCTCAGCCGCTACCGCACGGCGAACGATTTCAAGCCGTACCTCTTCAAGACGAGCGACTACGGCAAGACGTGGACGAACCTCAGCGCCTCGTTCCCCCAGGACGAGATCACCCGCACGATCCGCGAAGACACGGTCCGCAAGGGCCTTCTCTTCGTGGGCACGGAGACGGGCCTCTTCACGTCGCTGGACGACGGTGCGTCCTGGCAGCGCTTCAACCTGAACCTGCCGCGTGTCGCCGTGCACGACCTCAAGGTCAAGGACGAGGACCTCTGCATCGCCACCCACGGCCGCAGCTTCTGGATCCTCGACGACATCAGTCCGCTGCGGCAGATGAGCGCCGACGTGGCCACGAAGGCCGCACACCTGTTCCAGCCGCGGGACCACACGCGCATGGGCATCACCTGGTGGGCCATGTACGGCGGTGGCGTCGGCGGCGGCCAGAAGAACTACTTCGTCCAGAACGGACGTCATCAGCACACGTTCTACGAACTCGGCATCGTGAACGGCGAGAAGAAGCGCCGCTTCCTCGACGCAGGCGACGCTCGCCCTCGCGGCGCGATCCTGTACTACCACCTCGCAGCCGCGACGGACGACATCACGCTCGAGATCCTGGATGCCAACCAGAAGATCGTGCGTCGCTACGACGCCAAGCAGCTTCCGAAGACGGCCGGGCTGCACCGCTTCATCTGGGACATGAACTACCCCGATGCGGTCGCCGTGCCGGGCAAGCCGGCGCCGGGCATCGTCGTGGAGGCCAAGCCCGGGACCTACACCGCGTGCCTGATCGTCAAGGGCCAGAAGCAGGCCCACTCGTTCCAGTTGCGCATGAACCCCAACGAGACGTGGTCGCAGGCGGATGCCGACGCGCGCTTCGACCTCTGGTGGCGCATTCGCACGATCACCGAGAACGCGAACAAGGCCGTCCTCGACTCGATGAAGGTCGCCGCGGAGGCCGGGGAGGGCTCGGACCTGGCCAAGGCCGCCGTCGCCTTCAGCGGCAAGCTGGTCCCGATTGGTGCCACGCTCTCGGCGATCGCCAACGAGCCGTCCAAGCTCCTCTCGAAGCTGCAGACGGTGCACTGGATGCTCTTCCACTCGGAGGGGCGTCCGACCGCGTCGAGCTACGCCGTCGTCGACACGCTCGCCAAGGAGATCGACGCCGAGATCCGCGCGTGGAACGCCCAGAAGGCCAAGGCCGGCAAGTAGCCTCGACCTGACCGACGACGAGGCGGGCAGCGGCGCTCGGAGTCGCGGCTGCTATCGTCGCCGCCCGCGAGGGAGGTCCGAACGTGCGCGTGTCTCTTGTCCTGCTGCTCATCTTCGTCGTCGGTGCGCCCTGCGCCTTCGCCGAGGAGGAGGCGCCGGCCGGGAAGTCCGGCTTCACGAACAACGCCACGGGCCTGGGGCCCACCTCCGTGCCCGCGGCCCTGCTGGAGGCCGACGAGCCCAAGCAGCCGTTGATCCGGTTTGCGGCGTTCGATCGGGCGCTGAAGCCCTGGTTCGACTGGAAGGGGCGGCTGGCCAAGCGCCATGGCTTCCAGTTCGGGCTGGACTGGCACGGGCTCTACAACCGCTTCGACCAGGCCCCGGTCGAGGACGAGGCGGCCGGCGGCGTGTTCCGCCTCTACGGGGACTGGACACTCCTCAATCGCTGCCAGCCGGGCTGCGAGGGCTCACTCGTCTGGAAGGTCGAGTACCGCGACACCCTCGGCACGGATCTCGCGCCACAGGATCTGGGCTTCGCCAACGGCTACGCGGGGATTCCCGGCACCTTCTTCGGTGACTTCGGCTGGGCCTTGACCAACCTGTATTGGAAGCAGCGCTTCGCTGGCGGCCGTGCGGCCGTGGTCATCGGGCAGGTCGACGCGACGGACTACCTCGACGTCGTCGGCATCGGCAATCCCTTCACGTGGTTCAGCAACCTGTCGATCCTGGTGAACCCCGCGATGGTGCTCCCCAACCAGGGCCTGGGTGCCGCGGCCACGTGGCGGTTCCAGAACAACCTGTACGTCGTCGCCGGCGTGGCCGACGCCAACGCACTGCCCACCCGCGACGGGTTCCAGACCTTCGTCAGCGGCGAGACGTTCAAGCACGTGGAACTTGGATGGTCCTGCCCGGGCATCCAGCACTTCCTCAAGAACATCCACGTCGTGCTCTGGCACCAAGACGCCCTCTCCGAGCTCGCCGTACCCGAGGCCTGGGGCTGGGCGGTCTCGGGGATCACCACCTGGGGGCGGGATCGCTTCGTCGGCGCCTTCCGCGTGGGGTGGTCGAGTGACGCCGCACCGATCTCCGAGCGGCATGCCAGCGTCCTGCTCGGGCATCACGTCCGCACGCGCGGCGACATCGTAGGGCTCGGTCTCGCGTGGGATGACGTGTGGGGCCAGGCCCAGGAAGACCAGATCTCGACCGAGTTGTTCTGGCGCCTCGTGGTCGCGGAGAACATCCAGTTGACGCCCAGCCTGCAGTGGCTGCGCAATCCGGCCTTCGACCCCACGCAACGCGAGATCTGGTCGCTGGGGCTGCGCGTGCGCCTGACCCTCTAGGAGCCGGACGCGCTAGGCACCTTCCGCCGCCGCCCCATCGGTGACGAAGCCGGGCCACATGCGCATGTAGTCGATGAGCGCTGCGCTCAAGACCTCGCCCTTCAGATGCTCCGGTGTGTACGGCGGCCGCGCGGGCTCCCAGCCGGTGCGGCCCGCATGCTCCGGCCAACGTGCGTTCCCGATGGCCGCGCGGGCAAGTCCCACGAGATCGGCCCCCTGCTCCATCACGGCCTGCGCTTGGGCGGGCGTCCACACACCGCCCGTGGCGATCACGGGCACCTCGGGTCCGACCGCCTCGCGGAACCAGGTCGTGAGCAGCTTGTCGCTCTCCGGGTGCGCTGCCGGCGGCTTGAAGCTGTCCCAGTTGGATACATGCAGGAAGTCGACGCCGTCCTCCACGAGCCAGCGTGCCACCTGCAGCGCCTCGTCAAGGGACACGCCCTGCTCCGGCACCTCCGGCGACAGGCGCACGCCCACGAGGAAGCCCTCCGGCGTAGCCGCTCGCACGGCCTCGACGATGGCCCGGACGAAGCGAGCCCGCCCGGCCAGGTCGCCCCCCCAGGCATCGCGGCGCGTATTGGTCACGGTGCCGAGGAACTGCGTCACGAGGTAGCCATGTGCCCCGTGGATCTCCACGCCGTCGAAGCCGGCCTGCGCGCAACGCCGTGCGGCGATCGCGAACGCCACGATCGCTCGCTGGATGTCCACCTCCGTGGCGGCACGCGGTGTCTCGAAGTTCGGGCTGTCGAGCTCGAACACACTCGCGCTCCAGGGCTGCTTGCCCGTGAGGCGGGACGGCGCGCGCACCCCGCCGTGGAAGATCTGCACGAGCGACAGCGTGCCCGCTGCCGTCAACGCCACCGCAAGGCGTCGCAGCCCGGGCATCAGGGCGTCGTCATGGACCCCCAGTTCGCCATCCCACCCCTGGCCGTCGAGCGCAACATGCGCGGCACAGGTGGTCACGATGCCGAAGCCGGCCCGGGCCTCGAGCCAGGCCAACTCCTCATCCGAGAGCGAGCCGTCGGCATGGCTCTGCTTGTTCGTCATGGCCGCCAGTACCAGGCGATTGGACACGACGTGGCCGGTGCGCGGGAAGGTGAAGGACTCGAGGATGCGGGGGGTCGTCATCGGGTGGTGCTCTCCCCCACGCCGTCGTCGCGCAGGAACCAGACGTTCTGGATGAGGCCGTCGCGCACCTCGTACATGGCGACGGCGTGGACGACCTCGTCGGGGCGCAGCCCCTCGACGTGCTCATGGTCGATCGCAAACACCTCGTGCACGACGCGCGCCAGGAGCTGGCAGTGCAGATCCGGGTGCTCCTCGAAGAGCTTCCCGTAGCGGCTGCGCATGGCGTCCTGGCCCTGCATCATCACCTCGCCCGACGGGTGCGCCCGCACCGTGCAGTCGACCGCGTAGCAGGCAAGGAAGGCCTCGAGGTCGCGGGCGTTGTAGGCGTCGAGCTGACGCTGGGCGGCTTCGGCGGGTGTTGTCGGCATGGCGGCAGTCCAGGTCGTCAGGAGGCGCGGGGCACGGTCGGGTGGCGGTACCCTACGCTCCATGGACGTCGACCCGAAGCTGCTTGTCGCCGCCGGATCCCTGGTCCTGTTCTGGACATGGGAGAGTTGGCGTCCCTTCTTCGGGCAGCGCGAGGGGCGCCTGCGCCATGCCGGCCGCAACCTGCTGCTGGCGCTTCTCAACACGCTCGTGCTGACGCTGGGCTTCGCGCTGATCCTGGCCCAGGTTGCCGACCACGGCGCACGCAGCGGGTTCGGCCTGCTGCGGGGGCTCGCACTACCGCCGGCGCTCGCCCTGGTCGGGACGATCCTCCTGCTCGACGCCGTGATGTACGTCTGGCACCGCGCGAATCACGCGGTGCCGCTGCTCTGGCGCTTCCACCGCACCCACCACAGCGACCCGCACATGGACGTCACCACGGCCACGCGCTTCCACCTCGGCGAGCACGCCGGGGCGTTCCTGGTGCGTCTGGCGACGATCTACGGACTCGGCCTCGAGCTCTCGCACGTGCTGCTCTACGACGTCCTCCTCCTCGTCATGACGCAGTTCCACCATGCCGACATCTCCCTGGGGCGCTTGGACGCCTGGCTGCGCGTCCTGCTCGTCACGCCGGACATGCACAAGGTGCATCACTCCCAGGTGCCTGCCGAGACGGACTCCAACTACGGGGTGCTCTTCTCGTGGTGGGACCGCCTCGGCCGCTCGCATCGCACCCGCACGGACTTGCAAGCGCTGCACTTCGGCCTGCGGGGGCTGGGCGCGGATCGCTGGCAGTCCCTGCGCGGCATGCTCGCGACCCCCTTCGCGCCCCTCGCGCGACGCACGTCGGATTCAACGGGCTCCCGACGCAAGCCCGACACCCCTGGCTAGGATGGCGTCGGAGGTGCTGGCGATGAACCAAACGGCAACCGTAGCGCTCGGTGTCCTGGCCCTTGCCCTGCTGGGCTGGTTCCTGCTCTCGGGCGGCATGGAAGATGCCCAGCTCCCCGAGGAGGCGGAGGCCCCGCGGGAGGCGCAGGCGGCGCCGGACCTGCGCGGCGTGGAGCCGACGCCCGAGGCCCCCGCACCGAGCCTCGCGGGCGCACCCGCCGAGGCACCCACCCCCGAAGGCCCCCCCCCCGCCACGCCCGCGATCCGCAAGGCGCCCGCCCACAGCGGCATCTTCACCCTCCGCTACCAGGAGGGCTACTCGTTCCTGGATCGCACCGTCGGCAAGGAGGGCGCGCGCGATCTCGTGCTCACGCAGCTCGCGGGCGGTGTGAGTTCCGCCACCCTGGAGGCACCGGCAGGCCGGATTGCGAGCGCCGGCGGCCTGCGGGGCGAGCTGAAGGATGCCAAGACGGCCTTCGGCTTGCTCGCTGCCCTGCTGCGCGGCCATCCGGCGAAGTTGGCCAAGGGG
>JARGNS010000219.1 GCA_029213105.1 Planctomycetota bacterium | reverse complement strand
GGCGCGCTCTATGTGCTCGCCTTCGGTCATGCCGCCCGGGGCTCCGCCCGCGCCCTGCGCTTCGGGCTCCTTGCCATGCTGGCGCTGCTCGCGGCGTTGCTCCTGCCCACCGCCGTGCCGGGGTTCACGATGGAGCGGGGCCGCACGGAGCGCGCCCCGTACGATGCGGTCGAGATGCCCCTGCTCGCCGACATCCCCCCCGAGACTGCCTCGAGCCAGCCGCCGGTCGTGCTCTTCGCCGCGGTCGGCCTGCTCGGCTTCGCGGCCTTGGCCGTCCGACTGCGGTGGCTCCAGGTCGGCGGTGCCGTGGCCGCGTGGATCCTCGGCGCCGCCGCAACGTACGCCTTCGGCCTCGCCGGCCTGGCGGCCCTGCTGGCGCCGTTCCTGGTGGCCACCGTGCTTGGCAAGCTGCCCGGCGCCCCACGCGCCGGCGCGCGCAGCCTGCGTCAGGTGACCTGCAACGGGGTCCCGGCGTTCGTGGGCATCGCGCTCGCCCTGGGCGGCTTCGGCGACGTGGGCTTCGCGTGGTTCCTCGGGGCCCTGGCGTGCCTGGGCGCCGACACCTGCGCCACCGAGATCGGCGTGCGCTACGGCGGTACGCCGTTTCGCCTGATCGGTCGGGGCCCCCTCGCCGCGGGGGACAGTGGTGGCGTCACGTTCGCGGGACTGCTCGCGTCGGCCGGCGGCGCCATGCTCGCCCCGGCGGCCGCCCTGGCCCTGCAGCCGGCCTCGGCCGTGGTGTTCGGCCTGCTGACGGCGGCCGGGGTTGCGGCGGGACTGCTAGACAGCCTGCTGGGTGCGTCGCTGCAGTTCCTCGGCCGCGACACCACGACGGGCGAGGTGACGGAGCGCCCTCCGGCCCAGCGCGCAGACGTCGAGCGCCTGCGCGGCATCCCGTGGCTCGACAATGACGCCGTGAATCTCGTCACGGGCTTCGCCGGCGGCCTACTCGCCGTCGCCTGGCTCAGCCTCGCCTAGCAGCGCGCCGCCTCAAGCCACACGGCGTTTCACGCGGCATGGCGTTTCACGCGGCATGGCGTTTCACGCGGCATGGCGTTTCACGCGGCACGGCGTTTCACGCGGCACGCCCTCGCCGGCAGCCCCGCTCGCAGGAGGCGTCCCGCACCACGCCACGAGAACACGCCGTCAAAACAAGGTCAGCTGGGCCGGCACGGGCTCCGGGCGGCGGAAGGCCGCCGTGGAGAGCCACGGTGCCTGGCGCGCCAAGCCCACGCGTCGCCGGGTCAGGTGGAAGAGGTCATGCAGTTGCTGGGCATAGGGCCCGTGGCCCCGCATGCGACTGCCGAAGGCGGGATCGTTCAGTCGCTCCGACGCACCACCGCCCGCCCCGGGTTCGCGCCGCAGGGACTTCAGGCGGTCCAGTACCTTGACCTTGCGCTCCGGCGCGTGCCGCTCGAGCCAGTCGGCAAAGAGCGCATCGACCCCGTGGGGCAAGCGCAGCGGAACCGTCCCGGCGAAGCCGGCCCCGGCCTCCGCCGCGGCGCGCAGGATGGCGGGCGTCTCGGCGTCGGTGAGTCCCGGGATGACGGGCGCCACCATGACCCCGACGGGGATGCCGGCTGCGGCCAGTTGATGGATGGCGTGCAGGCGCTGGGCCGGTCCCGGGGCGCGTGGCTCGAGCGCACGCGCGAGCCGCGCGTCGAGGCTCGTGATGGAGAGGGCCACGCTCGCGGCACGGTGCTCGGAGAGCGCTCGCAGGAGATCGATGTCGCGCGCGACGAGGTGGCTCTTGGTGACGATCGACACCGGGTTCCGGAAGTCGAGCAACACCTCGAGGCACGACCGCGTGATGGCCAGACGCCGCTCGATGGGCTGGTATGGATCGGTCACGCCGCTCATGGCGATGACCTGCGGCCGCCAACCCCGGCGACCGAGCGCCGTACGCAGCAGCGGCGCCGCGTCGGTCTTCACGAGGATGCGGCGCTCGAAGTCGAGGCCCGCGGAGAGTCCGAGGTACTCGTGGGTCGGTCGGGCGTAGCAGTAGGCGCAGCCGTGCTCGCAACCGCGGTACGGGTTCACGCTCGCGTCGAAGGGGATGTCCGGCGAGTCGTTGCGCGCCAGGATCGTGCGGGTGGCATCCCGCACGTAGACCGTGCGCTCGGCCGCGGGCGCCCCCGCCGTGCCCGGGCTCGGGCCCACCGCCCCGCCGCGGCCGGCCCCCCCGTGGTCGCCGGGTCCCCAGGGGTCGCCGGGCCCCCAGTCGTCGCCCCACTCCTCGACCTCGAGCGGTTCGTAGCGGAAGTCGATGGCGATCTCGCCCCCGGACCGGGCGGCGAAGCGGTTGGCCGGCTGGGAGGCCGCGCCCCGCCCGCGGACGGAGGCGCGCGGCCCGCGCGAGCGGGCCCCGGGATCGGCCTCCAGGGGGTGGAAGATGCGCGACACGAACAAGAAGCTATCACGAGGCTTCGCGAGAGTATGGCTTTTGTTCGTATGTCGCCTGCGGCCTCGGAGGCGTAGCATCGGCCTCATGCCGCACCCCGCCCGCCTCGCCGTCGCCGCCCCGCTGTTCGCCGTCGCCCTCCTCGTGGGACTTGCCGTGATCGGGCCCCTCCGCCCGGCGGCGGCCAAGGACAAGGCGCCCCCGACCGGCAAGGTCGTGGAGCAGACGACGGCGAAGCACGCCCGCGCCTGGTCCCTCTACGTGCCGTCCCAGTACTCCACGAAGAAGAGCTGGCCCCTGGTGATCTCCAGCCACGGGCGCGGGGGCAGCGGCAAGGGTGAGATGCGCGCGTGGCAAGGCCTCGCCAATCGGCACGGCTTCATCGTGGCTTGCCCCGACATGGTCACGGCCACCAACCACCGCCCCGCGAAATCCAAGCTCGCGCCCTCGACGGAAGACGACGAGGTGCTGCTCGAGATCCACGCCACGATCACGAAGCACTTCCGCGTCAACCCGCGCGCCGTCATGGTCACGGGCTTCAGCGGCGGTGGCAACCCGAGCTACCACTCGGGCCTGCGCCATCCCGAGGTGTTCACCCACATCTGCACGCGCGGGGGGAACTTCGCGCCACAGCAGATTCCCGGCAACGACGCGGTCATTGCGGCGGGTCGCAAGCACCTGCGCATCTACATCTTCTTCGGCGACAAGGATCACGTCCTGATCGTGGGCGATCCCGACGGCACCGGCCAGGCCTTCACGGCCAAGGCCGCGCTCGAGAAGAACGGCTACGAACACATCGAGTTCGAGCGCGTGGAGGGCATGAAGCACCAGAGCCGACCGGACAAGGCCGCCGCCTGGCTTGGTGCGTACGTGGACGCGCACAAGAAGGCCTTCAAGGCGGCCGACCAATCCGACGCGCTGATCGAGAAGGCCCAGGCCGCACGCGCCAAGGGCAAGACGAAGGACGCCGTGAAGCACGCCCTCAAGGCACGCCAGATCGAGCGCAAGAACAAGCTCAGCGAGCGCAGCGCGCGCGTGCTGGACGAACTGGAGAAGGCCGCCCGTGCGCGCTTGGACGAGGCCCAGGCGCTCGCCGACGCCGGTGACACCAAGGGGGCGCTCAAGCGCGCCGCCGCCATCAAGCGCGACTGCCGAGGACTCGAAGCCGCCGAGGCGGCGGCGGCGCTCGAGAAGGCCTGGAAGGCCGCGGCGAAGGCGGCCGGCAAGTAGGTCCTACGCGTCGAGCGACGCGGGCTGCCCCCAGCTATCTCCAAAGGCGAACTCCGCCACGGCCCGACGCGTGCGCGGACCCTGCTCGCGCGCGGCCAACTCGGGGGCTGCCGTCGCAGGGTCCCCGCGGTGCCCGATCGCGATGGCGGCGCAGGGTTCGAAGTGCTCGGGGAGCCCGAAGCGCTCGCGCAGACGGTCCGGGAAGAACCCACCCATCTGATGGGCCAGGAGCCCGCGGGCCGTGGCCTCCGCCAGCAGGTTCCCCGTCGCAAGCCCGACGTCATGCCACGCATGCGCATTGGGCTTGTCCCCGCGCGCGTAGCGCATGCTCGCCACGCTGACCATCAGCACCGGGGCCGCTTGCGCCCAGGCCTGGTTCGGCTCGACCAGGCAGTCATGGATGCCCTGCCACGCCGCGTCCCCCTTGCGCCCGACCAGGAAGCGCCAGGGCTGCTCGTTGTAGCTCGAGGGAGCCCAGCGCGCCGCCTCGAGGAGGGACGCCACGACGCCCGCCTCGAGGGTCTCGTCGCGGAACACGTACGGGCTCCAGCGGGCGGCGACGAGGTCGTCGATCGGATGGTCGGCCGGGGCGCGCTTGTCCATGGGGTCCTCCGGCCCGGAGGGTGCCATGGCCCGGGGCCTCCCGCCAGCGCCCCGGGAGGCGTAGAATGCGGCCCATGGGCATCGAAGCCGACACCCTCGCCGTGCACGCCTGCCTGGCGCACCTGCTCGAGATCCTCGCCTGGGAGGATGTGCGTCTCTACGGCCGGGTCCCGGCCATCTCGCACTGGTCGCCGGCCCAGCAGGTGGAGCACATCGCCCAGGCCGGCCTGGGCATGACGGCCATGATCGAGAAGCTCGAGGCCGGCTGCGCGCATGAGCGCATCCAGCCGAAGGGCTCCCCGTCGGTGACCGGCCGCGCCATCCTCCTGACGGGACGCATCCCGCGCGGTCGTGCGGAGGCCCCCACCGGTACCCTGCCCGCCCCCATCCCGGCCCGCGCCGCGCTGGTTGAACGGGTACGCGACCTGAGCGGCGCGGCGGCCGCCATCGCGGCGCGGGCGAGCACCCTGCGCCAGGTACGCGGCGTCGGCCGCCATCCCATGCTCGGCTGGTTCTCCGCGGCACAGTGGTGGCGGTTCCTGCGCGTCCACACCGAACACCACCTCGCCGTCATCGCCGACATCGACCGCCACCCTGGCGTCGCCGAGCCCGTCGAGGTCCCGACCGACCCCCTCGGCCAGACCTCGTAGCGCCCGTCTCATTCTGAGACGCCCTGTCGCAGATTGACGCTGCGACCCCGCCCGCGCCGCGGCCGATGAGGAATCCGGACTCTGCATCGCAGCCGGGGAAGGACCCGGCGCCGAGGGAACGACGCATGCTCAAGACACTCTGCACCCTTCTCATCCGGGGTGGACTCGTCTTCGCGGCCGCCCCTGCGTGGGCGGGCGAGCGTGTCGACGGCCACGGCTGGGCCGTCGACGTGCCCGACGGATTCGTCGAGACCATGAGCATGGAGAGCAACAGCAACTTCAACGTGACCCCGCGCTTCGGCACCCTGCCCGTCGAGCGCGTCCACGAGATGAAGGCCTTCGTCGCCGGTGACGCCAGCGACCCGACGGGGGTGCTCATCGTCACGCGCGTCGACCTCCTGCAGCCCGTGCGCACCTCGGACGACCTCGGCATCGAACAGTGGAACAAGTCCCAGGAAGATGCCCCGCCCGGCATGCAAGTCACGGCGACGACGGTCGGGGAATGGAACGCGGCGGAGATCACGTTCCGCGCCGAGCAGGGCGCGGCCCCCAGCACGACGCACGTGCTCGTGGTCGCGGCCGGCAACTACTGCGTCACGGTCATGCTCACGACGCGCAACGACGCCTTCCCGAGTCCCGACACGACGTGGGCTGGGGTCCGCGGCTCCCTCGACGTCGATCCGCCGCTCAACAAGTGGGTCCTCTTCGGCCTGATCGGCTTCGGCGCCCTCGGCGCCCTGTGGCTGCTCAGTCGCTTCGGTTCGCGCCAGGTGCGCGACACCCCGGACCACGCCGGCCGCTGGCAGCGTCCCGGTGATCCGCGCACCCCCTCGGCCGAGATCACGGGCCTCGCCGCCCACAAGCCCATCGAGACCGGCGTCCGGCCGAAGGTGCTCCCGAGCAGCGGCCCGCGCTTCGAGGCCGACGCGCACGAACCGCCGCGGCCTCCGCCGAGCCGGCCCATGCCGCCGCCTGTCGAGAAGGCCCCGGCCGCGATGCGGCCCGTTCCCGATGCGCCGGCCGCGCCGCCCGGCCTACGCACGACGCGACCGGCCTCCGGCCAGTGGGGACGCTAGAACCATGAACACCCCCTCGACCGCCCGCGCCGCGGCCCCGATGCTGCTGCTCGGACTCGCCATCCTCTCCGTCGGCCACCTGGTCGTGTACCTCTGCCTCGCGGGGGATGCACGCAGTGCGCTTTCGGTACTCGAAGCCGAGCACGACGTCGCCGCCCTCGAGTCGGCGCGCAAGCCGGCACCGCCGCCCGCGGCCGGCACGGCCGAGTACTCGCCCTGGCTGCGCTCCTACGAGCGCTGGCATGCCGCGGGTGAGTACACCGTCCATGCACGGCACGAGGGCCTCGTGCGCATCGGCATGATCCTCTCGTTCCTGATCGGGCTGGGCCTGCTGGGCCAGGGCTTCCTGCGCACGGCCAAGACGCCGCGTCGTCGCGTGACCGATCAGCCGGCGCGTGCGCGCCCGTGCGCGTCCCGCCGCCCGACCCGCGCC
>JARGNS010000218.1:5742-6411 GCA_029213105.1 Planctomycetota bacterium | reverse complement strand
GCGGCCTCGGCGGCCAGGGCCTCCCGACGGGTCTGCTCGGCTTCGACCCGCAGGGCGTCGAGCGCCGCGGCCTCGGCCGTGGGCACGGTCACGACGGCCCAGGCGTAGCCCTCCTCCGTGGCCCGCTGGGCGACGCGCGCCAGGGCGTAGCGCCCCCGGCCCGGCGTGGTGTGGAGGTGGAACGCCCCGCGGACATCGCCCATGGTCAGCGTGCCCGGGGCGGGCGGGGCCGGCTCGGCCAGGATCGTGCCGACGTCGGCTTCGGGGAGGACCTGCAGCGTGAAGGGCAGGTCCGGCTCGAGGCAGCCATCCTGGACGAAGTCGAGTTCCGCCACGGTCCGCTCGATGCGTCGCGCCGCCTCGGCGTCGGGCTCCAGCGTGGTGGCGTACAGGCTCACCGCCGGCACGCGCGGCTCCATGCGTCGCAGGGCGCCCGCCACGCCGAGTCGCAGGACGTCCGGGCTGGAGGCGAGGGCGCGCAGCACCCGCACGGCAGCCCGGCGGGCGGTGGCCAGGGGAATCAGGGGGGCGTGGTCGCGGGACACCCGGGGAAGGTACCCTGGCGTCCATGCGTCGACTGCGGGACATCCTGATCGCCCTGACCGTCGTGGCCCTCTGCGCCTACGGCGTCGTGGCGCAGTTCAGCATGGACGCCGCGCCGGAGGTGCC
>JARGNS010000218.1:0-5732 GCA_029213105.1 Planctomycetota bacterium | reverse complement strand
ATCCTGGAGATCGATCCAATTCCGATCGGCGCGGTCCTGGACATCGATTTCGCCCTGCGCGACCTCGAGGAGCCCCCCAAGCCGCGCAATCTGATGGCGGGCTACGGCCGGGCGGCCACGGTCCTCTACTCCTGGAGCGTGCCCTGCCCCTGCATTCTCGACATGGAGCCGCGCCTGCGGGCCGTGGCCGCGCGCTTCGAGGGGCACGACGTCCGCTGGATGGCCCTGGCCGGAGAGCCGGCCGACACGCTCCAGGCCCTGCGCGAGAAGGCGGCCGGCATGCAGCCCTTCTATCCCGTGCTGCGCGATCCCGATCAGCGCGTCCTCCGGCGCCTGGCCATCACCCACGCGGGGCAGGTCGCCGTCCTCGATGGGGACGGTCGACTCGTCTACCGGGGCGCGGCCGACGACCACTGGGAGGAGGGCCAGGCGGAACATCTGCAGGCGGTGCTCGAGGCCGTCGTGGCAGGCCGCCCCGTGCCGTTCGAGACCCAGCCGCGCCGCTACGGCTGCGCCGTCTCGATTCCGGCCTCGTGCCGGGCCGACCTGCCGGACGCAACTGACGACGAGAGCGGGTCTTAGGGCGGCGATCGGCGTGGGCCCGCGCGTTGTGTCCGTCGGGCGGCGCTGCTACCTTCCACGCGCAGCTTCTTGCCCCTGGAAACGACTCCCGCGTGAAGATCCCCGTTGGCATCCCCGTATTCGTCGCGGCGGCAGGCACCGATCCGCGCTTCGCGAAGATGGTCTCGCGCTGGCTCGTGAGCGCCGGCGTCTGGCTGCTCTTTGCGAGTGTCGTCGGGCTGCTCGAGGCCTTCCGACTGATCGACACCGAGATCCTCGCCGACCACGCCTGGGCGACCTACGGGCGCATGCGTCCGGTCCACACGATGACCATGTTGTTCGGCTGGGCCTCGATGGCGCTGACCGGGCTGGCCTTCTACGTCGTGGCCAAGTCCACGCTGCTTCCGATGCACGAGCCCCTGAGCAAGACCGAGCTCGTCTTCGCGAACATGGCGCTCTGGCTCTTCAACATCGGCGTGGGCGTGGGTGCGGTCGCGATGTGCATGGGCGACCTCAACGCGGGCCGCGAGTATCGCGAGTGGCCCTGGTACGCCATGGCGCCCGCGTTCGCGTCTGTCGGCATCTGCGGCGTGCTCTTCTACCGGATGGTGGCGCGCCGCGCCGTCCAGGGCATCTACATCTCGTGCTGGTTCGTCATGGCCGGCTGCTTCTGGATCGCCATCGTCGTGCTGATGGGCTACCAGACCTTCTGGACCGCCGGCATTCCCGATCGGATCATCGACGGCTTCTACATCCACAACGCCGTCGGCATGTGGTTCACGCCGCTGGCCGTGGGCATGACGTACTACGCCCTGCCGAAGCTGCTCAACAAGCCCATCTACTCGTACGCCCTCGGCGTGCTCGGCTTCTTCACGCACCTGGCCTTCTATACGGTCATCGGTACGCACCACTACATCTTCACGCCGCTGCCCATGGCCCTCCAGACGACGTCCGTCATCTGCTCGGTCGCCATGATCGTTCCTGTCTGGGCCAGCACGGGCAACTTCCTCATGACGATGAAGGGGGAGCGCCTGGCCATCTCGCATAGCTACTCGCTGCCGTTCCTGCTCGTGGGTGTGCTGGGCTACGGCCTGGCCTCCGTGCAGGGCAGCGCGGAGTCCCTGCGCTTCGTGCAGGAGATCCTGCACTTCACGCACTACACCGTGGGCCACGCGCACTTCGCAATGTACGTGTTCGTCACCTTCCTCATCTGGGGTTGCATCTACGGCCTGGTGCCGCGCATGACCGGTCGCGAACCGCCCATTGCCCTGGTCACCATCCACTTCTGGTTGGCCCTGGGCGGCATCGCCGTCTACGTCGTCGGACTCTCCGTCGGCGGGCATCTGCAGGGCGAGTCCTGGGTGGACGGCGAGGCGTTCATGGAGTCCGTACGCGTCGCCGGGCCCGACAGGGTCTGGCGTGCCGTGGGCGGCCTGCTGATGTTCGTCTCCCACATCTTCGTCTTCGTCGCCCTCTGGAAGATGCGCCCCGGCGCCTTCACGATGGCCTTCGGCGGAGGGCAGAGCTGATGGCCTTCAGCATCCATACAAACCACCGGGTCCTCTTCCTGCTTCCGGCCGGCATCTACCTCGTGCTCGTCTACCTGTGCGCGGTCTGGCCCGCGATGCAGGAGCAGGCCGCCATGGAGAAGATCCCGCAGCCGCCGGAGAACGAACTCGTCGCCCGTGGGCGCGAGCTCTACGGCTCGTTCAACTGCGTCACCTGCCACACGCAGCAGATCCGTGGCGACGAGCGCAAGGCCAGCGACAACGACGGCGTTCGTGTCGTCCCCGTGCTCGAGGCCGACGCGCGGTTCGGCCGCGAACTCGCCACGCGCGCCGAGGAGTACGCCTGGCAGGCTCCCGTGTTCATGGGCACCCAGCGCATCGGCCCGGATCTCTCCTCGACCGGCCGGCGCCTGCCCGAGGCCCAGTGGCACTACTGGCACCTCTACGATCCGCAGTCGGTCTCGCCGGACTCGCTGATGCCGCCGCATCGCTTCCTCTTCACGACGGAAGCGCCCACGGGGGACGCGCAGTACGACTACGAAGAGGTGCAGGTCATCGCCGGCCTGGGCGTGTCCGGGGGCAAGCTGTGGGCCAAGCCCGACGCCGTGGCCCTCGTCGAGTACCTGCTCTCGCTCAACCGCGAGTACCTCGAGACCGAAGGGCTGGGCAAGTGATGCTCGTCCTTGCTGCCGAAGCCCACAAGCACCCGACCTGGGCCGACTTCGGTCCCGTCGAGTGGGTCGCGATCGTCGTGTCCGGCCTTGTGGCCCTCTGGACCATCTGGATGGCCGTCATGTACACGGTGCGCCCCGGTGAGGAGTCCGAGGACCACATCAAGCGCAGCATCCTCGACGCCGAGTCCACGGAGCCCGACGAGGCCCTGCAGGCCTGGATCGTCGAGCACGAGACGAATCCCGAGCACCCGTCCGGAGAGGCGCACGTCCAGCGCCTCCACCTTGAGTCCGCGGCGACCCGCCCCGGCACCGAGAGGTCCGCCCGATGAGTGACACGAAGGAACCGCTGAAGCTCTACCTGGATGAACAGACGGAGCCGTTCAAGGTCGACCATCCGCCGCTGCGCTTCCCGCTGAGCACCCTGCCGCTGGCCGATGGCGACCACGTGCTGCGCGTCGAGGCCTCCAACGGCCTGGCCCCGCCCACGATCAAGGAGATCCCCTTCCGCGTTCGCAACGGGGTGGCCGTGACGGTCTCCGGCCTCGAGCCGGACCAGACGATCGGCGGCCAGGTCGAACTCATCGTCAACGCCTACGCCGGCAACACCGAGGTCGACTTCGAGCCGCGCCGTGCCGAGACCCCGCAGCCGATCCCGACCTGGGCGTGGGTGCTCGGCCTGGGCGTCCTCGTCTGGTCGCTCTTCTACATCATGAACCCCGTGCAGGCGCCGCGCGATGCTGCCGCGACCACCTTCGAGGTCGGACGCGAACTCGGCGAGCGCCTGTACATGGACACGTGCGCTCGCTGCCACGGCGAGGACGGCCGCGGCCGTCTCAGCGAGGGCAGCGAAGAGAACTACCTCGTCAACCGCCTGCGCGACACGCCGCGCCTCGCGCTCGAAGAGACGCCCTACAGTCTCCTTCGCAAGATCGTGACCGGCACGCGTGCGACCGGCAACGTGCAGATGCCCCCGTGGGGGCCGCGCATGACTAACGAAGAGATCGTGGCGGTCACGAACTTCGTGCGCACCAGCTGGGGCCACGACGCCTCGCAGATCCTGCCCAAGTACCGCCGCCCGCCCGCCGGTGTCGAGCAGCTCGAGGAGTCCATCCTCCAGGCCATGGTCGAGAAGGACGTGGCGGGCATGTCGCACTGCTGCTGGCCGAAGGGTGCGCGTCCGCAGCTCTACCGCATCGATGGTCCGCGCTGGGCTGTCGGCCGCGAGGAGGTCCTCTCCGAGTGGAAGGGCTACTTCGAGGCGCTCGAGGGCGGCCGCGTGGTCGACTTCCAGCTCACCGACGTGCGCTACGACTACGAGCCCGAGGCGGTGGACGAGGTCGGCTCCTACGTCTTCGCCATGGGGCGCATCTTCTTGCGGACCGAGAATGCCGACGGGCTGGAGGAGTCCGACAAGGGGCGCTTCATCCGCCTGTACCGCAGGATGAAGAACGGCACGACGGATGCGGACGGCACGCCCGGCTCGCAGTGGGCCCTGCTCTTCGACTTCGCGTCCATCCGCATGCGCGTGGGCTGCGAGGTCGAGGAAGACTGCCCGCCGGGGCAGGAACCCGGCGGCGCGGGCCACGATCCGACCGACCCGCCCTTGCCGGTGCCGGACGACGGCAGTGGCAGCGAGCCCGCGGCGACGGGAACGGGCGGCGTCGGCTACAAGGCGCTCCAGGCGCTCTTCCGCGCCCTGGAGCGTGACCCCGGCGACGCCGGACACGAGCGCTTCTGGGACGTGTCCTACGAGGACTTCATCAACTCGAGCTTCCCGTTCAGCTGGGAGAACGCCGAGGAGACCGTGCAGTTGCTCGAGGTGGGCAACAGCAAGGAGTCCAACCTCATCAAGGCGCTCGTCGACGGCAAGGGGATCAAGGTGCGCTTGGAGAACGGCGACATCGCCGTGCGTACGATCAAGCGCATGCCCAAGGGCGGCGCCGGAATGCCCGCCGAGCAGATCAAGATCATCGCCGACTGGATCGATGCCGGCTGCCCGCAGTACGCCTCCAAGGCGCCGGCCGATGGGGGCGCCCCCAAGGACAGTGCTCCCAAGGACGGTGCCCCCAAGGATGGGGCGGCGGCCCCGGCGGGTGCCCTCGGCTACGCAGACGTCCAGGCGATCTTCAAGGCGTTGGGACGCGATGCCGGGGACTCACCCCACGAGCGCTTCTGGGAGCTTCCGCACGCGGAGTTCTGCGATCTGGCCTTCCCGCTCAGCTGGGATGACGTCGACTCCATGATTCCGATGATCACGCCGTACGACGGCGAGGGGTCGAACCTGGTCCGGGCGCTGCGCGACGGCAAGGGCATCTCCTACACCGATGGCGACGGCAACAAGAAGCGCACGAACATCAAGCGCATGCCCAAGGGCGGCGCGGCGATGCCCGAGGCCGATGTCCTGCGCATCGCGGCCTGGATCGACGCCGGCTGTCCCAAGACCGCCGGCGGCGCGCCGTACTTCGCCCAGGAGGAGGCGCCCAAGGATGCACCCAAGGACGCGCCCAAGGAGGCACCCCAGGACGCGCCCCAGGACGCACCCAAGGACGCGCGCAAGAAGAGCGCGGCCCGGAGCGACCTGGGCTTCGACCAGGTCATGAAGATCTTCAAGGACCTGCGCCAGAAGGCGCCGAACGCACCGCACAGCAACTACTGGAAGGAGCTCGACTACGCCGAGTTCATCGCCTTCCGGTTCCCGCTGAAGTACGGCCAGCCGGGGGACATCCGCATGCTGGTGCCGTGGGACAGCGCGGCCAGCAACATGATGCGCGCGTTCAAGGACGGCAAGGGCATCGTCGTGGACCTGCCGGGCGGCGGCACCAAGGTCGTGGACATCGAGCCGATGCCGAAGGATGCCGATCCGATCCCGCCCGAGACGATGGCCAAGCTGGCCGCGTGGATCGATGCCGGCTGTCCGGAGTTCGCCGGCAAGCCCAGCGCCCTGCCCAAGGGCGGCGCGGCACCGACAGGCACGCCCCCGGCACCGCCG
>JARGNS010000217.1 GCA_029213105.1 Planctomycetota bacterium | reverse complement strand
CCGAGGCCGAGCCTGTCGAAGCCGTGCCCGCCGAGGCCCCCCCGGTTCAGGCGGCACCGGCCGAGGCCGTGCCTGCGACGGAGGAAGCCGCGCCGGCGCCCGAGCCCCGCGAGGCCCCGCCCCAGAACGGCCACGCCGAGACGCCGGCCGACGACGCGGCCGAGACGCAGGACGCCGACGCCGACGCCGACGCCGACGCGCCGATGGCGCAGCCCGTCGCGCCCGCCCCGAGCGAGCCGCCCCACGAGTAGGCGCCCGCAGGCGCCCCCGGCGGAGTAGCCCCCCACGCGCCGCTGCCCCTACCCTGCGCCCATGCGCGAGGTCACCTTCGTCTCCGGCATCCACCGCATCGATGCACGCCTGCATCCGGCCACGGGGACGGTCCGCGGCGCGGTCGTCGTCGCCCATCCGCATCCCGCCCACGGCGGCAACATGGATCACTCCGTGGTGGTCGCCACCTGCGAGCGCGCCGCCGCCCACGGGCTGACGGCCCTGCGCTTCGACTTCCGCGGCGTCGGCCTGAGCGAAGGCGACCGCAAGGACTTCCCAGGCCACCTCGACGACTGGCGCATGGCCGTCCAGGACTTGCGCCGGCGCGTTCCCCACGGCCCCCTGCTCGGGGCGGGCTTCAGCTACGGCTCGCGTTCCCTGGCCTGGCTGCTGCACCGCGGCGGCGCCAAGGCCCCGGCCCTCGACGGGGTGCTGCTGCTCGCCCCCGCCACCCGCGTGCCCACCTCCCGGCGGGACTTCGGCAACCTGCTGCTCGGGCGGCCGCTCTCCGAAGCCAACCTGGACTCCGAAGTCCTCGAGAACCTACGCAGCCTGACGGTCCCCGCCGAGGTACTCGTCGGCGACCAGGACGTGGTCGCGCCGCCCGAGGAGTTGGCCGCCAACCTGCCGGCCCACGCGCAGCTGCAGGTGCTGCACGGACTCAACCACTTCTTCAGCCTGAAGACGGGTGCGGGTCCCCTCGAGCGCGCGCCCTTCGACGCGGCGCTGGACCTCGCCCTGGGCCGACTGCTCGCCTAGAGATCCGCGCTGCGCGTGATGCGCTCGCAGTAGGTGCAACGGAAGCTGTACGGAAACGCGCCGAGCCGCACGAACGACGACGACACGGGCTCCTCGTTCGTGATGCAGGTCGGGTTCGGGCACGTGAGGATGCCCCGCAGCCGCTCCGGCACGTCGAGCACCGTCTTCTCTGCCACCGCGCCGTCGCGCACGATGCTCACCGACACGTTCGGCCCCAGCAGGGCGAGCCGGTCCGACTCGCGCTTCTCGAGGAACAGGCCCTCCACGCGCACGATGTCCTTGCGGCCGTGACGCGGGCTCGGCACGTTGATCCCGACGGTGATTGGGCCCTCGCGCGGCAAGCCCAGCAGCTGCAGCGCCCGCGCGGCCGTTCCCACGGGCAGGTGATCGATCACCGTGCCCGCCGTGAGCTGGAAGTCCGACGGTTGCGTCATGCGTCACCGCGCCCGGGCAGGGCACCGCCGAGGATGAGGTGCAGCAGCGCCATCCGCACGATGACGCCGTTGCGCGACTGGCGGAAGTAGAGGGCACCGGGCAGGTCGTCGACGTCGTGGGCGACCTCGTTCACGCGCGGCAGCGGGTGCAGGATCTTGAGCTTCTCACCGAAGGGCTCCAGCGCCGCCCGGTCCACGCGGTACGCGTGGCGCACCCGCTCGTAGTCCATCGGGTCGGGGAAACGCTCGGCCTGGATGCGCGTCATGTAGAGCACATCGAGGTCGCCGGCATCTTGCAGGTGCTCGACCTCGACACCGCTGCGGCCATGCGCCGCCAGGTGCTCTCGCAACTCCTGCGGCAGGCTGAGGTTCTCGGGGCCGATGAACTTCAGGTCGACATCGAAGTGCATCAGCGCCTCGGTGAGGCTGTGCACGGTGCGCCCGTAGCGCAGGTCCCCCATGAAGCCCACCTTGAGCCCGTCGAGTCGGCCGGCGGCCTCACGGATCGTGTACAGATCCAGGAAGGTCTGGGTCGGATGCTGGTTGCTGCCGTCGCCGCCGTTGATGACCGGGATGTGGGCCGTCTCGGCCGCGAGGCGTGCCGCCCCCTCGCGCGGATGCCGCAGCACGATGGCGTCGCAGTAGCCCTCGACCACCTTGATGGTGTCCACGAGGGACTCGCCCTTGCTCAGCGAGGAGATGCGCGCGTCGGCGAAGCCCAGGACCGAGCCGCCCAACCGCAGCATGGCGCTCTCGAACGAGAGCCGGGTGCGGGTCGAGGCCTCGAAGAAGAGCGTGCCCAGCACACGGCCCTGGAGTTCGGGCGGCTGGGGCGTCCAGACGGGGCCGTCGTGGTAGCGATCGAAGGCCCGCGCGGCGTCGAGGAGGGCGAGGATCTCGTCCTTGGAGAAGTCCGCAGTGGAAACAACGCTACGACCGCGAAAGGCCTCCGTTGCGTCATGGTTCTGCGCCATCGTCCCTCCCTTGGGAGCGCGGGGAGTCTATGTCCGCCCCCCGGCGGCAGCAAGGGCGCGGCAGTGGGTCCCGCGTCGGGTACGGTTTTGTCGGCCGGAGAGGTTCCGGCGGAGGCGACCCGGTGACCCTGCGTGCCCTGTCCATCGTCCTGCTCGCCCTGGCCGCCTCGGCCTGCGGAAGCCACTCCTTCGAGGTCGAGGGCCGCGAGACCCAGGTCAACGCCTGGCTCACCGTGCCCCACCTGGCCGAGCAGGGGGGCCGGATCGACGCCCTGATCTACATCGGGCCCTACAAGCTGGTCCAAGGACCGGTGGTCTTCCAGCAGGGCAATCCGACGGTCAACCTCCCCCCCCTGTTCCTGCGGGCCGGCTCCTACGACGCCGCCGCGGTCCTGGACGGCGGGCGCTTCAGCGTGCGCGAGCGCCTGGACATCGAGAGCGAGTGCTGGGTGCAGGTCGTCCTGCGCAACAACCAGATCCGCATCGAGTTCTCCGAACGCCAGCCCGACGCCTGGGGGCGGTAGGCCGCGCTAGCCCTCGCCGCTCGTGGTGCGCACCGTCCAGCGGTGCAGCTCGCGGCCGTCCTTGGCGTAGGCGCGGAAGCGATAGGCCGTCTCCGGGAGCACCTCCGTCTTGAAGCGGAAGACGAGCGCCCAATTGCCATCGGCTCCAAAGCGCTCGCAGGTCCCGGCCACGGGCGTTCCCCCGACCGAGACCTCGATCGTCGCGCCGACCCCGGGCATGGCACCGAAGCCGTGCAGCGACACCCGCTTGGGCACGGGCGAGCCCAGGAGGTCCTGCCCCTGCATCAAGGTCTCCCAGCGATGCAGGGCGACGGCAGGCGACGGATGCACGCCCAGCCGCGCGGGACCGCGCACGAGCCCGTCCCGGTTCCCGCTCCAGCCGAGGCAGGTCGCGAACAGGCGATGGCGCCACGACGGCTCGCCGTGCCGCCGCGGATCGGGCGGGGCGACCTCGCGCGGCCACGTGCCGATCGTCAGCCCCTTGTCGCCGGGATCGAACAGGCCGACGCGCAAGGCGGGGTCGTTCAGGAAGAGCCGGGTCGCCAGCCCGGGCTCGACGGGGATCACCGTGCGGTTGCCGCGCCGGAGCTTGTCCTCGAGCGTCTTCGACCGCACCGCTTCGCGGGCCAGCCGGATGTCCTCGACGGAGCGCTTGGCGTCGTAGCGCATTGCACGAAGCCCGAGCCGGATGCGTGCGGCATTGAGCCGACGCACGTGCGGCAGCACGAGGGGCAGCTGTGCGACGAGGCGCGCGTCGAGCACGTCCCAGTCACGGGACGAGGCCGCCAGCACCTTCACATGCGGGGTAAGGCGCGCCCACTGCTCGGTGATCCAGGCGGTGTGGTCCGTCTCACCCGCGACGCCCCGCGGTATGGCCGCACGGAGCGCATCCTCGTTGGGATGCGGCACCCCCGAGACCCAGAGGCACGTCTCCGAGATCGCTTGCGCACCCGTCACGTCGCCCTTGTCCGCGGCCTGATCGGCCAGCGGCTCGAGCAACCGCACGATCTGCGTGCGTGCGCGGCGCTCGGCGGCGAAGGGGTCCTCGGCCGCCGCGGAGCCGGCGTGCAGCCCGAGCGTCCACAGGAGGAAGCCGGCGAGGCCGGCGCGTCGGAGGCGGCGGCCGATCACACGCCGTTCTTCTTGAGCAGCAGCTTGTTCTCGTCCATCCACTGCTTGAGCTGCTTGGGCTTCTCGAAGTCCTCGCCGGTGATTTCCTTCAGCGCCTTCTTCATCGCCTCGTGCGCCTTCGGGCGGGCCTTCTTCGCGCGACCGCCGTACTTCGCGTGGAACTTCGCCTTGGCCGCCTTGGCGTCCTTGTTGCCGGCCGCGCCGGTATCGACGGAGACCGAGCCGCCCGCCCACGAGTAGCCGTCGGGGTAGAAGTTGAACCACTCGAGGATCATCGGGAGCGCGCGGTACTCCTTCGTCGCGCCACACCAGTCGAGCATCGCGATGGCGACGTCGTCGTGGTTGTGATCGATCAAGCCCTTGATGAGCTTGAAGCCCTTCTTGTCGGGCTTGACGCCGAGCTTGGCGTAGCTGGCCAAGGCGGTCGCGAGTACGGCGGACTCGTTCTCGTTGAGGACCTCTTCGTCGCCCTCGACGTCCTTGCGGCTGCCGTACTTCTCGTACTTCTTGATGCCCTGCATCAGGGCCGTGCCCGCGCGGCGCGGGTCATGCAGCTGGTTGCCGAGGCCCGCCGCCGCGGCCCGCTGGATCTCGACGTTCTTGTCCTTGAGGTAGA
The DNA here is from genome assembly GCA_029213105.1 of Planctomycetota bacterium. Lineage (GTDB taxonomy): Bacteria > Planctomycetota > PLA2 > PLA2 > JAEUHO01 > JAHEIK01. The sequence continues at coordinate 1,749 of JARGNS010000217.1, read as the reverse complement.
GCTTCGAGAGGTCCTTGAGGACCGTCTTGTGCATGTGCATCCCGTACCACTTGAGGATGCGCAGGCGCTTGTCCATGTCCTTCTCGCCGAAGTCCTTCTCGAAGCGCTCCTTGGCCTTCACGACGACGTCGTCGGCGTGGGGCAGGACCTTCTCCTTCTTGGCCTTCTTCTCCTTGGCCTCGACGGGCAAGGCCGGTAGGGCGAGAAGCAGGACGGCGAGGGTGGTGAGCAGCAGGCGCATGGCGGCCTCCCAGGGGCGGGTCCGAGGGCCCCAGCATAGCCGATCCGCGCGTCCAGGCGGCTCCACCCTCGGGTGGGCCGCCGAAGCCGGATCCTGTGTCCCCGAGGCCCTGGTTCGAAACGGTTCGTCGCGAGCGCGGGGAGCCCGAGACGAGCGTGAGCCACGACGGGTCATCGGCCCGCAGGCGCGGTCTGCGCCCGGTGTAGAGTCGCTGGCCCGATGGGGCCAGGCGCGGAGACGGCCTCGCCGGGCGCAGCCGCGGGGTTGTCGAACCTGAGCCTAGGCGGAGCGCCGGCGCTCGGGGCCGTACCAGATGGCCTGGAACACGCGCCGGATCCAGCTCGGGCGGCTGTCCCCCTCGGAGCGGCCGGGGCAGGGCACCTTGCGCAGCATGTCCTGCGTGACGCGGTCGGCGGTGACGGCGTCGGCCTCGGCGGCGTAGCCGAGCACGAAGCGGTGACGCAAGACGGCCGGTGCCAGGGCACGCACATCGTCGTAGTCGGGCACGCTGCGGCCGGCGAGCAGCGCCCGCGCACGGGCGGCGTGCACCAGGGCCTGGGCCGCACGCGGGCCGGCCCCCCACTCGACGTACTCGCGCACGCTCGCCGGGGCATTGGCCGCGTCGGGGCGCGAGGCCTGGGTGAGCTCCACGGCGTAGCGCACCAGCGGCTCCGGCACGGGCACGGCGAGGATGGCATCGGCCAGCTCGACGAACTCCGCACGCGTGATCACCGGCTCGAGCGGCTCCTGGCGTCCCAGCGCCGTCAAGCGCGCGATGCGTTCCTCGTCTTCGTAGGACGGGTAGTCCAAGTGCACCTTGAAGAGGAAGCGGTCGAGCTGCGCCATCGGCAAGGGGTACGTGCCCTCCTGCTCGATGGGGTTCTGGGTGGCGAGGACGATGAAGGGGTCCTCGAGCTCGCGACGGACGCCCAGGCTGGTCACCTGGCGTTCTTCCATCGCCTCCATCAACGCGGCCTGTGTCTTGGGCGGCGCGCGGTTGATCTCGTCGGCGAGGATGAAGTTCGCGAACACCGGACCCTTGGCGAACTTGAAGTGGCGCTCGCCGGTCTCGGTATCCGGCACGAGGTACTCGCTGCCCGTGATGTCCGAGGGCATGAGGTCCGGCGTGAACTGGATGCGCGAGAACTGCAGGTCGAGCAGCTCCGACATGGTCGAGAGCAGCAGCGTCTTCGCGAGTCCGGGCACGCCCTCGAGCAGGGCGTGGCTGCGGGTGAGCACCGTGATGAGCACCTGCTCGACGACGTCGTCGAGGCCGATGATGCGGCGTGCGGTCTGGGCGCGCAGGCGCTCGCCGGTGCTGGCGACGCGCGCTGCCAGCGCGCGGCACTCGTCCAGGCTCATGGTCGCGTTCGTGCTCACGGCCCGGGAGTCTCCCCGCCGGGGGAGCCCCCGGCCGCCCCCAACGTCAGGCGAGGCGGGCCCCCCAGGCCGCCGCGACCGTGGCCGGCTCCCGCGCCGGCATGCAGGGCGGCCCGATCGCGCAGGTC
>JARGNS010000216.1 GCA_029213105.1 Planctomycetota bacterium | reverse complement strand
TGATCACGTTCGGCGGCCGCCACGACGGTCAGCCGCTCGAGGCAGGCCAGGACCTGCATGCCGTCGTCGAGGTCGCGGTACGCCCGCACGAGGCGTTCGAGCATGCGCGGCTGGTTGAGGCGGCGTACCTCGACGGACTCCAGCAGGGGCTGCGCCAGGTCGGGGCGCTTGCGCGAGATGTGGATCTAGGCGAGGCGGGCCCGGTAGGTGTGACCGTACTCGGGGTCGTCGCGGATGAGTCCGCGCAACTCCTCCGCCGCGGCGCCGAGGTGGGCATCGTTGCGCGTGAACCAACCGCGGCCCGCCTCCTCCAACATCGCCGCGAGCTTGCGTCGCAGCCGCACGCGGATGGGACCCGGAAGGTCCGTGCCGAGCCACTCCTGCAGGAGCCCCGAGACGGGATCGACGCGGTCGTACTCGGCAGAGATCTCGGCGAAGGCCTCCACCCGACCGGCGCGACGATCGTTCCAGGTGCCGGTGTCCGCGGCGAGTCGTGCCTGCTCGGCGTCGAGGAAGGAGATCTCGCTGTCGTAGTACATGTGGAAGTTCGTCGATTGCTCGAGCCAGCGCCGGTAGCGCGCCGGCGTATCGGCGTGCGCTCGCGCCGTGTCGATCCACGCCGCGCCGCTGGCGCCGTAGCCGAGGCTGCCTTCGACGTCGACGAGGGCGAGCAGGACATCGAGGTCGTCAGGGTGAGCCTCGATGCGCTTCTTCAGCGCCTTGCGGGCCTCGGGGTAGAGCCACTGCGAGGTCAGCAGCTGCATCAGGTCGAGGAACACATCCCGCGGGGCATCGGGGGGAATGGCCGCGGCGAGGACCCGTCGCGCACCGCTGCGGTCGCCGTCGGCCAAATGCGACTCGGCCCACTCGCGGCGGATGTCCAGGCGGCCAGGCGCCAGGGCCACGATGCGCTCGTAGAGGTCGGCTGCCGTGGCATGCATGCCACCGGTGCGCAGGAAACGGGCGCTCTCGAGCAGGCGCTGGATGCGGACGGACTCGGGCAGGGTGGCCAGGGCGGCGTCGAGATGCTCGAGCGCCTTGGCCTTGCGCCCGATCAGGAACAGCGTGCGGATGCGCTGCTCGATCAGATCCTGGCGCACCGGTTGACGTGCGATGCGCGTGTCGAGGTACGCCAGCCGCCCTTGCTCGTCACGCAGGCGGTCGTAGCCGGCGAGGATCTCCTGTTCGATGCGGGTCGAGGCAGGCAGCCGCTGGCCTGCCGCCTGCAAGACCTCGAGGGCCTCGCGGTGCCGCTCGAAGCCGGCCAGGAGCCGTGCGCAATCCAGCGCGGCCGACTCATCCTGCGGTTGCTCGCTGACGCGCGCCCGGGCGGCGGTCAGCATCGCGTCGCGCTCCTGCGAACTCGCCACGAGCCGGGCGCGGCGGCGGAGGATCTCGGAACGGCGCCAGTAATCGGCCGTCAGACGGCCGAGCAGTGCGTCGAGTCGGGCCGCGGCCTCCGCACGCTTGCCGAGTGCTACCTCGAGCTTGGCTGCCAGCAACTCGATTGCGACGCCGTTCTCCGGCGACGGGGAAGCGGCGCGCGCCTTGTCGAGTTCCTGCAGCGCGCGCTCGTGGTACCCGAACGAGTCCATCTTGCGGGCGGCCTTGATGCGCGCCTCGGCGCTCCCGCCCATCAACTCGGCCAGGGTGGCAAAGTGCTTGGACGCCAGCGCGCGGCGATCCTGCTTGAGGGCCTGGCTCAGGAGCATGTCGACCCAGCGCCGGCGGCGAGCGGGGAGCGCCTCATGCTCGATGGCACGATCCAGGGACTCGAGCGCGCGCGGATCCCCGCGGTCGTCGAGTTGCGTGTAGAGCAGGAAGTGCAGGTAGCCGTTCTCCGGGTGCTGCTCGACGGCCGAGCGCACCGCGCGGGCACCCTCGGGGTCGTTGGTCGCAAGCAGGAGGCGTACGTGCACGATGCGCGCCGAGCCGTCTTGGGGGTATTGCTGCAGGTGGGAGCGATACACGGCGAGCAGGTCCTCGACGCGGTCCGCCTTGCGGTAGATCTCGATCAAGCGTTCGAGGGGACTCCCCAGTGTCGGGTCGTGGTGCAGCGCGGTGCGCAGGGGGAGGGAGCGCTCGCGCACCTCTTCCGGGGTGAGGGTGTCCTCGGCGTGCACGGCGGGCCCGGCGCCGATCCAGAGGACGACGAGCAGGGCAAACCACGGCAGGGGGCGGAGACTCGGGGTCACCGAGCGCCCTCGGACGGCGTGGGTACCTTGGCGATGACGTCGGCGAGCACCTTGTCGACATCCACGGCTTCTGCTTCGCCTTCGAAGTTCAGCAAGACACGGTGCCGCAGGGCCGGCTTGAGCACACGCTGGATGTCGGCGACCGAGACCGCGGTGCGGCCCTCGAGCAGCGTGTGGACACGCGCCGCGCGGATCAGCGCCTGCATGCCGCGCGGGCTGGCGCCGTAGGCGACGTAGCGGGCGACCTCGGGCACCGGTCCGTCCCGTTCGGGGTGGGTCGCGAGGACGAGAGCTGCCGCGTAGTGCGCCAGCGGATCGGCGATCGGCACGTGGCTCATGAGGTCCTGGCACTCGATCAGTTCATCGCCCGTCAGCGCGATGTTGACCACCGGCGCTTCGACGCCCGTCGTGCGGCGGGAGATCTCGACGAGGTCGTCCTGCCCCGGGAAGGGCACCTTGAGCTTGTAGAAGAAACGGTCGAGCTGCGCCTCGGGCAGCGGGTAGGTGCCTTCCATCTCCAGCGGGTTCTGGGTGGCCATGACGAAGAACGGGCGCGGCAGGTGGAAGGTCTCACCACCGACGGTGACGCGCTCCTCCTGCATGACCTCGAGCAGGGCGGCCTGCGTCTTCGGCGTGGCGCGGTTGATCTCGTCGACGAGCAGCAGGTTCGTGAAGACGGGCCCCTTCTCGAACACGAGACTGCGTCGCCCGGTGCCATCCTCGTTGACGATGTGCGTGCCCAGGATGTCGGCCGGCATGAGGTCGGGCGTGCATTGCACGCGTCCGAAGTCGACCCCGAGGGTCTCGGAGAGCATGCGCACGAGGTAGGTCTTGCCGAGGCCGGGTACACCCTCCAGGAGCACGTGGCCGTGGGACATGATCGCCACGAGCACGTCCTGCAGCATCTCCTCGTAGCCCACGATCGCACGCTGGAGCTCCGTGCGCATGCCGTCGAAGCGCCCGCGGAACTCCTCGAAGCGGGCCTGGAGGTTATCGGGACTCAGGGTGGGCGAGCGGCTGTCGGGGGTCGTCACGGGTCTTCTCCTGCAGGCAATCCGAAACTGGGGGTGCCGGGAAACGCCCGGCGGCGTGGCGAGCCGGCGCATGGGCCCCGTGCGCACGCACGGTGCGGTGCGCTACTTGGCCTCGGGCTTCTCCAGCTGCTTGCGCAGCGCGGTGAAGTACCGCAGCACGTGCTCTCGCCGCGAGAGGGGCAGGGGCTCGGAGGCGAGCGCCTCCTCCTGCACCTTGATGAACTCGATGGCGATGTCGCGCTTGCTGCGACCCGAGGACTCGGTGCGGTCACCGGGTTCACGGGTCGTCATCTCCGACGAGCCCTGGTTGCCCATCTTGGCATTGACCGTCTCGTCCTTGGTCGTCTTGAGGCGTCCGGTGGCGGAGCCGCCGAGACCGGCGCTGCCGCTTCCGGCCGTGAGGCCGCCGGCGCCACCACCCTGGCTGGCCCCGCCGCCCGCGGAGCCACCGCCCGCGGAGCCACTGCCAGCGGACGAGCCTGCACCACCACCCGAACCGGCTCCGGACCCGGAGCCTGCACCTGAACCGCTTCAGGTGCCGCCGGCGCCGCTTCAGGTTCCGCCCGGCTGGGTGCCGGGGGGCGGGGGCGAACCCGGGGAGCCGGGACGGGTGCCCGGGAGGGGGGCGGGACCCGCGGGCCGCGGGCGCCCGCAGTTGGGGCAGCCAGGGCAGGGCTGGCCCTGGGGACCCTGGGCGCCCGAGCCACTACCGGGCACCGGCGCGCCTTGGCTCATGCGGCCGGGGGGGGTGTTGCTGCCGCTGGCCTGGTGGCCGCCGGCACTGCTGCCCTGGTTGCCACCCATCGCGAGGCGCACGGGCTGGCTGCCGACCTTGGAGAGTCCGCCCTGGGAGCCCTTGCTGCCCTTGGAGCCGACGGTGCCAAGGCGACTCATCGCGCCGCTGTTGCGTCCGAGCGCCTTCTGGCCCGCGGAGCGCAGATTCTGGGCAAGGCGCTTGAGCGCCTCCATGGACTGCATGCGCTGGGCCATGCGCTCGTAGCTGCGGGCGAGGCGATCGAACTCCGATGCGGCACGCGTGGGCTTGTCCTGGTCGAGCTCGCTTTGCGCCGCGGTCATGTGCGTGCCGAGGAGCGTCTTGAGGTCGGTGGCCGAGGCCTTCTCGAGCCCGCCCTCGAATGCGTTCTCGATGCGCTTGCGGGCTTCGAGGGAGAGATCCTCCGCGCGCAGGCGCCGCGCGAGCTTGCCCGCCTCGGTGGAGGCCTTCTCGAGCTTGCTGCCGCGCAGGGCGCCGGCGAGCTCGGCGGTGTCGGCGTGCCGCTCCAGCTCGGCGAGCATCGCGCTGCCGAGCTTCTCGCTGCCCGCACCGAGCATGTCGGCGAGCTTCTCGGCATCCCGCGCCCGGCGCTCGAGTTCCTCGAGCACGTCGCGCGCCGTCTTGTCCTTGTGGACGTTGGCCATCTTCTGGGCGCTGTCCTTGAGCTTCTCCTTGAGCTGCTCGAGGCGCTTCTTCTCTTCCGGGGAGAGTCCTTCGGTGAGTTGTTCGAGGCCCTTGGACTCTTCGTCGATGCTCTCGCCGACCAGGGCGGCTTCCTCGGTCGCGTCGTGGCCGGGCGTGTGGATCATCGCCGTGGCGGGCAGTCCGAAGGCGGCCAACACGAGGAAGGCGACGGGGGCGATCACGCTGGCCGGGGTCGTATGCAGGGGCACGGCCTGGGCGATGTCGCTGCTCGCGTGGGCGAGGGCGGCGTGGGCACGGGTGACATGCAGGTCGCCGCCGGGTCCCCGGTTGGCATCGCGCGCCAGGCTGTAGGCCGAGACGAACATCTCATGGCGCTCGGAGCGCTCGTCGAAGAGGGCCAGGGCCGCGGCGTGGTCGGGCATGCGGGTGTGGGCCCAGACGGCACAGCCACCGACCCACGCCAGGACGAGGCCGAGAGCGGCGGGCAACACGGCCGTACCGAAGAGCGGCAGCGTCTCGAGGCCGCCGATCCATGCGGCGAGAAGCCCGGCGCCCAGCAGCCCGAAGAGGGGCAGGGCGGTTGCGCGCAGGGCGCTCAGCCAGCGGGCCATGAAGATGCGGCGCTCCACACGGCGCGAGAGCCCGAGAAAGGGCGCTGCGGCGTCGTCGGGCGGCCGTTGGTCTTGCGGTGTCATCGAATGGCTCCGTTCAGTGGAAACCACGGTTTAGAGCTTGTCCAGAAGCCTGCGCGCACGGCGCTCGACTTCGGGGTCCTTTGTCTCCCGAACGACACGTTCGAGTGCGGCCTTGGCCAGTTCCCCGAGCTCGGCGAGCGCAATGCTCGCGGCCTCGCGCTTCTCCCAGTCGGGATGGCCGAGGTCGCGTACGAGCTCGCGCATGCGTACGCGCAACACCTCGGGCACGATCGGCGTCGGCACGTGGACGTCGACGAGATCGCGTACGGGCACCTGCAGGCGCCCGCGGGTCGTCTGGACCGGGACGACGAGTTCCTGCAGTTCGCCCGTGATGTGGCCGCCGCCCCAGACGTCGGCGCGGAAGCGCAAGCCGTCGCCGATCGCGGGCTCCGCACCTTCCAGCGTGTTGTGCAGGTGGCGCACCTGACTCGGGGGCTGGGGGACCGCGCCGCCCGGGCCGAGGAAGTGCAATGCGTCGAGGTCGATGCGACCGACGAAGACATCGCCACCGCCGAGCACGATGTGCGGGCGGATGAGATCCTCCGCGGCGAGATCCTCGTCCCGGGCGCGGCTCTTGCGACGCATGGAGACGATGCGACGGATCTGGTGGGGGGCGAGGGTCACCGTGCCGAAGAGATCGCTCTTCATGGCGAGCGGGCGGTCACGCACGAACGCCCGGAAGCGGCTCTGGTCGGTCAACTCGACCCAGTACCCCGGGATCTCGTCACCGGCGAGATACAGCCGCTTGAGATCCTCGACGGGCACGGTCATCTCGCCCCACTGGGTGGCGACGTCGAAGGACTCGGTGTCCTTCTGCGTGCGCAGGCGGTTGCCCTCGAACGTCTCGACGAGGTACGAGACGTCCGGGCCCCTGGGCACATCGCGCGGCGCAGCACCCTCGGCACCGGCGGAAGCCTTGGTGGGGTCGCGCATGATGAGTCGATCGACCTTGCTGATGTCGAGGTCGATGGCCATGCCCGAGGTCATCTGGAACCGCAACCCCTCCGTCGTGAGCGTGCCCATGAGCTTCTGGCCGTCATGCAGGAGGACCCGCGGGGCGAGGGCCTTGTTGCGCGTGCCGACGATCGCGCCCACGAGCTCGAAGGGGATCTCGACCTGGCCATGCACGCTGTCGACCGTGA
>JARGNS010000215.1 GCA_029213105.1 Planctomycetota bacterium | reverse complement strand
AGGATCTCCTTGTAGCGCTTGAACGTGCCCAGCTCGCGCTCCGCGATCCGGGAGAGGACGTCCTTCGGCTGCACGCGGTAGTACCAGTAGGCCGGCGGGGCCGACTTGCGCGCGAGTGCCGAGGGATGCGCGGACTCGAAGCCCACCCCCGGCAGGAAGAACAGCGCCGGGATGGCGAGCAGGACCAAGCCGAACAGCCAGCGGGTACTGGGACGCATCACGGAGTCGTCTCCCACACTGCACTTGCAGCGCCTACCCCATGGGTCGGATCACGAAGCCCCCGCGTTGAGCCCGGGAAGGGGCCGGACGGGCGCGATTCCGACCGGCTGCCTCAGGGCGCCTACGGGGCGAAGGAGGTCAGCAGCGAGCGCGCCGGATCCTGCGCGGCACTGACGAAGCGCACGTAGTGGATGCGGTTCGCGTGGCCGTCCACGAGCAGCACACCATCCGTGCCGAACACGCAGCTGTACTCGAGCAGCTGCCGGCGCGTGGCGCGGTTGTGGATCGTGCCGGAGTTGGGGCCGCCCTTGAACTCCGCGACGTAGGTGCGGCGCTTGCGACGCACCAAGGCGTCGGCGCGCACCGTGTACTCCTCGAGCTTGCTGTCGACCTGCACCATGCCCGGTGCGGTCACCTCGGTGTCGAGCACCTCGAAGCCGTACTGCCGCAGCAACTTGAACGCCCGCTCCTGGCCTCGACGGCCGAGCTTGCGCGAGTTCGCCGTGCCGCGCGCGACGCGGCGACGGGCGAGGAGCGCGCCCCAGAGAAGGCCGATGACGAGGAACAGCCCGAGACAGAGCACGAACACGGTCGGCGAGGTGCGCTGGAGGATCTCGTCAAGCCAGCCCATCACGTCTCGTGAACCTCCTGCGGCACCGTCCCCACGGTGCGGCCTCCCTGCACCCGGATGGATCGGCCCGATACCGCGTAGGTTGAGCAAGGCGTGAAGCCATGCCGGTAGGATTCCGCGCGTGCCTGACGTCCGTACCCTGCTCGCCACCGTCGCCGTCCGCGGCGTCGCTGCCACCGTGCGGTCCCTGCCGCCGCGCAGCATCCCCGTACTGGCGTGGCTGGGCGGCACCATCTGGTACCTGGTCGACCGGCGGCGCCAACGGCGCATCGCCGAGAACCTGCGCGTGGCCTTCGGCGAGCCGACCGATCCGTCCGCCCGGCGCCGCCTCGCCCGCTCGGTCTTCCGCAGCATGGCGCGGGTGCCGATCGAGGTGCTCTGGTTCGAGCGGCTGCTCGCGACGCCCGGCCAGCTCGCGCGCCGGCTCCACATGCATGGCACCTGGCCCCCGCCGGCGCCGGCCGGTGTGGCGTGGGGCGGGCACCTCGGCAACTGGGAGGTCCTCGTGCGCGCGGTGCAGGGTCGCCTCGGTCGCATGCGCAGCGTCGCGCGTCGGATCGAGGACCCGGCCATCCAGGCGCTCGTCACGAGAGCCCGTGGCGGTGCCACGGAAGTCATCGACAAGCACGGCGCCTACCGCGACCTCGTCCGCAGCGTGCGCGCCGGCACGTGGGTCGGCATCGTCGGCGACCAGAACGCCGGCGCCCACGGCCCGTTCATCCCCTTCTTCGGGCTGCCCGCCAGCATGCACGAGGCCCCGGCGCGCCTGGCGCTGCGCGAGGGCCTCCCCCTCGTGACCCTGGCCGCCGTCCGCCGGCCGGGTGCCGACGTCGCGTTCGACGTGTACGCCGAGGTCCTCCATCCGGGCGGCGCGCGCTCCCGCAACCCCGCCGACGTCGAGGCCCTGCTGAAGCGCATGAGCGGGTGGCTCGAGGGCCATGTCCGGGCGCATCCGGAGCAGTACAACTTCCTCCACCGGCGCTGGAAGGACCGCCCCCCGGGCGAGGCCCCCGGGACCCATCTGCCGCGCTACGACCACCACCGGCCGCGGCCCGTCGTGGCGCCCCAGACGGCCTCCAGCCCCCCCGCCCAAGGATGAACCCGCGGGGTTCGCAGGTACCCTACGCGGCCTGCTCCCGACGAGGGCCCCGTGCCATGACCGCGACGCCGAACCCCAGGCTCGATGCCTCCACGGAGGGCGTTTCGTCCGTCGTCGAGGTGAGCCTGCGGTGGTCGCAGCCGTGCCGCCCGCGCGCGAGCAGTCCCGCCAGCAGACCAACACCCGTACCCGCGCACCGTGCGCGGTGTACGGCCCGTACCCGGACCACGTAGGCGACGCCGTGGGTGCCCCCGCCCACGACGTGATGTAGGGACAGACATGACCACGACGCAGACCTCGCAGGCCTCCGGCCTGGACCATCCCGACGTCTTCATCAACCGCCACATCGGCCCCAGCGACGCCGACGTGCAGACGATGCTGAAAGCCCTGGGCTACGACTCGCTCGAGAGCCTGTCGGACGCCGCCGTCCCGGCCGACATCCGGCTCGGCCGCGAGCTCGCCCTCGACGCGCCGATCTCGGAAGCCGCCCTGCTGCGACGCATGCGCGAGATCGCAGACCAGAACCAGGTGTGGCGTTCCTACATCGGCCTCGGCTACCACGACTGCATCACGCCCCCGGTCATCCTGCGAAACATCCTGGAGAACCCCGGCTGGTACACGCAGTACACGCCGTACCAGGCCGAGATCGCCCAGGGCCGCCTCGAGGCGTTGCTGAACTACCAGACGATGATCGCCGACCTCACCGGCATGGAGATCGCGAACGCGTCCCTGCTCGACGAGGGCACGGCCGTCGCCGAGGCGATGCACATGTGCGTCGCCGTGAACCGCAAGGTGAAGGACGCACGCTTCTTCGTCTCGGACCTGCTCCACCCGCAGAGCATCGCGATCCTCGAGACGCGCGCCGCCGCGATGGACATCGAGGTCCTGGTGGGCGATCACCGTACGTTCGCTTTCGACACGCCCGTCTGCGGCGTCATCGTCCAGTACCCCGCCACCGACGGCTCCATCCACGACTACGGCTCCTTCGCGGCCAAGGCCAAGGAGGCCGGCGCGATGATCGTGGCCGCCGCCGATCTGCTCGCGCTCACGCTGCTCGCCCCGCCCAGCGAGTTCGGTGCCGACATCGTCGTAGGCAACTCCCAGCGCTTCGGCGTGCCGATGGGCTACGGCGGACCGCACGCGGCCTACATGGCCACGCGCGAGGAGTTCCAGCGCCGCATGCCCGGCCGCATCATCGGCCTGACCCGTACCACCGACGGCGGCACCGCCCTGCGCCTCGCCCTGCAGACGCGCGAGCAGCACATCCGGCGCGAGAAGGCCACGAGCAACATCTGCACCGCGCAGGTCCTGCTCGCGATCATGGCCGGCGCCTACGCCTGCTACCACGGCCCCGATGGGCTCAAGGCCATCGCCAGCCGGCTGCACCACCTCACGTGCATCCTGCGCACCGGCCTCGAGAAGCTCGGCCTGGACACCGGCGACGCGCCGGTCTTCGACACGCTCAAGGTCGTGGCCGGCCACGAGCGCGGCCCGCACATCCACGCCGCCGCCATCGCCAAGCGCATCAACCTGCGCGTCTACGACGAGGCCCAGGGGATCTTCGGCATCGCGCTTGACGAGCGCACCTCGACGGCCGACATCGACGACCTCCTGGAGGTGTTCTCCGCCGGCGACTTCTGCGACCTCAAGGCCGAGACGCTTGCCGCCGAGGTCGAGCCCGCCTACGCCGCCCCCTTCGCCCGCACGAGCGAGTACCTCACCCACCCGGTGTTCCACAGCCACCGCAGCGAGACCGAGATGCTGCGCTACCTCACGCGGCTGCAGAGCAAGGATCTCTCACTCACCACGAGCATGATCCCGCTGGGCTCCTGCACGATGAAGCTCAACGCGACGGCGGAGATGATTCCCGTCACGCTGCCGGGCTTCGGCCGCCTGCATCCCTTCGCACCGCTGGAGCAGGCACTGGGCTATGCCCGCCTCTTCCGCGAGCTCGAGAGCTGGCTCCAGGAGATCACCGGCTTCCACGCGGTCTCCCTGCAGCCCAACGCGGGCGCCCAGGGCGAGTACGCCGGCATGCTGGTCATCCGTGCGTACCACCACGCGGCGGGCAACGACCACCGCAACGTGTGCCTCATCCCCCAGTCCGCGCACGGCACGAACCCGGCCAGCGCGGTCATGGCCGGCATGAAGGTGGTCGTCGTCAAGACCGACAGCCACGGCAACATCGACCTCGCCGACCTCGAGGCCAAGGCCGAGAAGCACAGCGAGAACCTCGCTGCGACCATGGTGACCTACCCGTCCACCCACGGTGTCTTCGAGTGGCACATCCGCCGCGTCTGCGACCTGGTGCACAAGCATGGCGGCCAGGTCTACCTGGACGGCGCCAACATGAACGCGCAGCTCGGCCTCTGCCGCCCGGGCGACTACGGCGCCGACGTGTGCCACCTCAACCTGCACAAGACGTTCTGCATCCCCCACGGCGGCGGCGGCCCCGGCATGGGACCGATCGGCGTCGCCGAGCACCTGACGCCCTACCTGCCGACCCATCCCATCGTGCCGGTCAGCGGTCCGGACGCCATCGGCCCGATCGCGGCTGCTCCCTGGGGTAGCGCGAGCATCCTGCCGATCTCGTACGCCTACATCGCCATGTGCGGCCCGGAGGGCCTGAAGCGCTCCTCGCAGATCGCGATCCTCGGCGCGAACTACATGGCCAAGCGCCTGGACGCGACCTTCCCGGTGCTCTACCGCGCCGAGAACGGCATGGTGGCCCACGAGTTCATCCTCGACACGCGCGACCTCAAGAAGCGTGCGGGCGTCACCGTCGAGGACGTCGCCAAGCGACTCATGGACTACGGCTTCCACGCGCCGACGATCTCGTTCCCCGTCATCGACACGATGATGATCGAGCCGACCGAGAGCGAGTCGATGGCCGAGATGGACCGTCTCTGCGACGCGATCATCAGCATCGCCGGCGAGATCGCGAAGATCGAGAGCGGCGAGTGGCCGCAGGACGACAACCCCCTGGTCAATGCGCCCCACACGGCGCAGGAGATCGCCGTCGACGAGTGGACGCATCCCTACTCGCGCGCAACGGCCGTCTACCCCGTCGAGTGGACCCGCGCGCACAAGTTCTGGCCGCCGGTCAAGCGCGCCGACAACGTGTTCGGCGACCGCAACCTGATCTGTTCGTGCCCGCCGCTCGACGCCTACGAGGACTGACCCCAGTCCAGGTCCCACCCCACGCCCGACACCGAGCCAACCCGGAGGCCGCCCATGGATCAGCAACTCGAAGGTACGAAGGCCGGAGGGCGCGCCGTCTCCATGGTCGGCTGGGTCTACGTGGTCCTGGGGGCGCTTGCGATCATCTTCCCGTTCGCGGCGGGTACGTTCGTCACCGTGGCGCTGGGCATCGCCCTGCTGGCCGGCGGGCTGCTGGGCGCCATGACCGCCTGGCGACTGCGCAAGGTCGACGGCATGGCGCCGTTCTTCCTCGCCTTGCTCATGGCCCTCGCGGGGCTCATGTTCCTGATGCGTCCCTGGTTCGGCATGCGCGTGCTGACGATGATCCTCATCATCTACTTCGGCGCCACGGGCATGCTGCGCCTGATCACGGCGTTCCAGCTGCGCCCGCGCGAGGGCTGGGGCTGGATGGCGCTCGATGGCGCGGTCTCGTTCGTACTCGGCCTCATGCTCTGGATGGCGTTTCCGCAGCCGGCGCTGTGGTTGCTGGGCCTCCTCTTCGGCATCAAGCTGCTGTTCTTCGGCCTCGTCATGATCATGACGGGCAAGGCCGTCAAGGACGTCGCCGGAGCGATGCAGGAGGCGATGGTCGCCGAAGCCGAGGTGCTCGAGGTGAAGACCCAGGAGTCGTCGGGCGAAGACGACCCGACCTAGCCCTCGCGCCGCGCGCTTACTCCGCGATCGCGCGCCTGTGGAGGACGTTGTTCTCCAGATCGATGTGCGCGAGAACCGCCCGCTCGAGTTCCTCGAGGCCGCTCCAGAGCTCACGCCACGTGCCGCACGCCCCCTCCGGGGCGGTGTAGTCGTCGGTGAGGTCGCGCAGTTTCGCGAGCACGCCACCGGCGGTGTCGTGCTCGCCCTCCATCGAGGTGAGCTGCTCCCGCGTCGAGGCGCCCTCACCGCGCAGGATCGTCGGGAAGAGACTGTCCTCCTCCTCCCGCATGTGCTTCTCGAGGGCGGCCGACAGGCCGAGGATCGTCTGGTGGACCTCGGCGATGCGCCCATCCCGCGCGCCGTGGAGCCGCTCCACCTCCGCCGCCGTCACCTTGAGGCGCGCGAGCGCCACGCGATGGGGACCGTGGTACGTCGTCACGATGTGATCGATGAGCGTCTCCATGGGCTCGAGGTCCCAGCGGATGTCGCCGGCCGGCGTATCGGGCGAGGTGCTCATCGGGCGCTCCGGGGCGGCGGCCTCAGGACACCGCGGCGGGTTGGATCCAAGCCCACGCTAGCAGCACGGTGAAGACGCTGCTCACGAGGAGTTGGCGCATGCCGATGCGCCGGGGACGGATCCCCAGAGCCGGCCGCAGGGGGCAGCGCCACGCCTCGGCCAGCAGCCGCAGGAACGGCACACTCACCCAC
>JARGNS010000214.1 GCA_029213105.1 Planctomycetota bacterium | reverse complement strand
GGAGGCCGCCGCCCACCCCGCCCTGCGCTTCGTCCGTCAGGGCACGGCGCGGGGCCCGCGGGCCAGGCCCCTGCCCGGCGCACGCCTCGACGTCTCCCTGGATCGGGGAGGACTCCTCGAGCCGGTGACGACCACGCATGCCGACGCCCGCGGGGGCTACCGGGTCGTCCTCGACGCGCTGGGCACCCTGGCGCCGTGGGCACGACGAGGCGCCGAGGTGATCGTCGAGGCCTCCGCCCGCGGGCATGGGTTCGATCGCACGGTGCTCTCGACGGCTCGCTGGGTCGGGGAGCGCGAGGTGCATGCCGACCTCGAGCTCGAGCCGGCGATTGTCCTGCGTGGACGCGTGCTGGCTGCCGAGGGCCGTCCCGCAGCCTTGGTCGAGATCCGGGTGGAGACGCGGGGGCCTGCCGTGGGCATCGGTGGCGGCGCAGCCGCCGCGTTCGGCCCACCCGCGCACGTGACGAAGGCCTTCACCGACGGCCTCGGTCGCTTCGCCCTGGGGTTGCCTTCCACGGCGGAGTCCTATGCGGTGCTCGCGCGCGGGGATGGCGGGGTGGCACGGCTGACGTCGCGTGCGGTGACCGGCCCCGAGGACATCACGCTGGACGACCTGCACTTGTCCGCGCCTGGCACGGTCGCGGGACGCGTGGTGTTTCCGGACGGAAGTCCGGTGCCCGGCGTGTGGGTCCAGGCGTCCGCGCCTCGCGGCGCCAAGCATGGCCTCCCGTCCGATCTCACCTACCACCGGACGCAGGTACGCACCGATCCGCAGGGAGGCTTCGAGGTCCCCGTGCTTCATGCGGGCCCGGTGGCGCTTCGCATCGGAGCGTCCCTTGCCCGCAAGACGACGACCACGGTGCCTGCGGACACGCGGGACGCCGAGCTGGTGCTCCGGCACCGGGTCCTGCGGATCCGCGTGCGCGGCGACGAGGGGACGCCCATCCCCGGTGCCGACGTCTTCATCACGAGCCTCCCCGCGTCGGCCCGTGCGACCTTCGAGGCTTGGCGCCGTGGCGCCCCCCCCGGGCCCGAGGCGCTACCTGTGTTCAAGCGGGATACGCGCATGAAGGCACTGGGGCCGCAAGCCCTCTGCACCTGCGTCGTTCCGGTCGACCGGGCTGTCGTTCTGACGGTCCGCGCGGGGGAGGCGCTCCCCGCCCTCGCCTTCGTCGACTACGGCAGCGAGGCCGGGCTGGAGGAGGTCGAGGTCGTCATGCCGCCTCCGCCGATGACGGCCGGCCGGGTGCGTGCGACGCTCACGCTGGATGGCGAGGCCGTGCCAGCCGACCAGATCCAGGGCACGCTGCGAACGCCGGGAGGCTTGCGCGTGCTCAAGAGAGTGGCCGACGAAGACGGCTTGATGCGAGGACTTCCGGTGGGGCGCTTCGTGCTCGAGCTCGCCCCGGCGCCCGGGGCTGATGAGCGCTTCCGGCTGGCGGTGCCCGTGGCGACCGAGGTCGTCATCCGGGCCGACGACGTCACGCCCGTCACGGCGGCATCGAACTACCACGGGACGCTGGCCATCAAGCTCTGGCGCCGCGACGCGCCGGAGGCCGAGGCGGTATCCAAGGTCATCGTGCACCTACGCCCTGCCGGCGAGCCGGACAGTGCCTGGCGTCGGCTCTCGGCGTGGCGCGAGGGCTCCCTTCGTACGAGTCTCTACAGCCGAGCGCCGCTCGGCGTCGCGTTGACCGCGTTTGCGAAGGAGCGTCCCGGTCTCTACGACCTGAGGATCTACTGGAAGGGACGCGTGGTGCGTACGCTTGCCATCCGTGTGCCCTCGAAGGACACCGTCACCGTCGACGTGGAGCTCGGGCCCTAGCCGTGCGCGCGCGGCCTAGTGGCGGAGCGCCTTGCCCATGAGCGGGCCGCTCACGACGGCGCCGCCGAGCCAGATCGACAGGTCGCCGTTGCCGCTCGGCGTGTACTCGACCTCGATGGGCTGCCACCCGGCCTTGAGCGCCACCGCCGTGTAGGCCTGCTGATCGAAGGTAAGTCCCTCGCCCTCGTACACGCGGACGCCCTTGATCTTCACCGCCAGCTTCCCGCCAGCGTTGAATGCCAGGCGGTACGTGCCGTCGGCCTTGATCTCCACCTCGCCCTCGAGGCGGATGGACTTCGGGTTGCCCTTGACGGTCTTGCGCAGCGAGGTGAGGAAGCGCTGCTTGCCCTGCACCCCGACGATCGGCATCGCGAAGGTGTGCTCCTTGCCCTTCGCATCCACGGCGATGATGCGCAGGCCGCTCTTGGCTCCACCCTTGGTGGCCTTCTTGGCGCCCTTCTTCTTGCGCGGCTTCTTCCGGCGCTTGGGCTTGGCCGCCTTGCCCGTGGCCGGTGCGCTGACCACGAGATCTGCGATCGGGCTGAGGCTCACGGCCCCGTCCTTGGTCGTGACGCGTGCCTGTACCGGGGTCGTTCCCTCACCGAGCAGGCGCGTATCGAGCTCGAGCTTCCACATGGTGGCGCCGATGCGCTTGGCCTTGCCCAGCTCGCGGTGCCCCGAGAACACGACGATGTCCTTGGCCTTGCTCGCCTTGCCGGTGAGCTTGAGGGATGCGCCCCACGGGGTGGGCTTCTTGGGCGCCTTGATCGTGACGGAGGCGCCGCCGTTGTCGAACCGGACGCGGGCGGCGACGGAGGAGCGCGTCTCGATGCGGCTCTTCTCGATGGCCACGAGGCGTACGTCGTGTGCGCCGTCGGGGTACTTCGTCGTGTCGAACTCGATCGCCTTGTCCAGCACCGACGTCGCGACGCGCTGTCCGTCGACCCAGAGTTCGACTGCACCCACGCCGGCTTCGCTCGCGCTGACCTTGGCCTGGACGGAGGCCGTGCCGGTCCACGTCTTGGGCGTGCCTCCAGCGAACGCGACATCGAGCAACGTGGCGTAGGGCCGTGCGAGGGGGTCACCCACCACGAGCAGCTGGTAGGGCCCGGCGACGGTCTGGTAGAAGCTCTCGGCCAGGCTGCAGCCCTCGCGGTAGTGCACGTGCAGCGTGGCCAGCGGGAACTTCTGCCACAGGGCGTACGGCTCCGCGACGGCTCCGGAGGAGCCCGCCGCACCGGCGCGCAGGTACTCGCTGATCTTGGTCTGGCCCGAGCCGTCGAAGCGCGCGCCGAACGAGGTGAGGTGTTCCGCGATCGCGCCCGGGAGCATCTTGCTCTTGCTCTTCGCCCAGTTGAATCCGGCGATCCCCGCGACGCAGCCCATGACGTCGCCCTTGTCGATCGGGCACTTGCCGTCCTGGCCGTCCTTGCCCGCCTCGAGGCGCACCACGTTGGCCCCCAGGCGCTTGAGCGCCTTCTCCGTGTCGGAGAACTGCGGTGCGCGGGTGCGGGCTCGCACGTCCTTGTTGACCATCAGGTACACGGTGCCCTTGGGGCTGGTGCCGTCCACACCGTGCGCGGCCGCCAGGTAGGCCTCGATCTCCTCGACGGTGTTGCCCTGGATGCCGGTGAAGCCGAGCATCGTCGAGAGGTAGTAGCGGTCCGGGCCCTCGGGATCTTCCGGGACCTTCTCGGGGTTGATGTCCTTGTTCCACGCGTAGGCGTGGCGGAAGCCGTGGCCCGGCATCATCTCACCGTCCTGGCCCACGCGCAGGTACTGGTTCGTGTTGAGCGCCAGGTACTCCCGGCTCTTGGCCTTCACATGGCGGTGCAGGTAGGTGACGCCCGTGAGGGCCGCGACCGGCGGCCAGTTGAGCTTGTCCTGCCCGCGCTCCTTCGGCTTCAGCTCGAAGTCGCTGCGGTAGTCGACCCCATAGGGGAAGTCGGCGGAGTAGGCGATCGTGTCGATCTCCTCCTCGAGGCCATGCTTCGCGATGTACTCCTCGATGGGCTTCCAGATGCGGTCGCGGAACTGGTCGACCGTGATGACCACGAGGCTGGGCGGCGCAGGGATCGGGCAGAGATGCGTCGCCGGGATGCCGCGCATGCGCGCGTAGGTGTTCGCGATCCGCCACGAAGTGGGGGAGTCCCGGTTCACGACGATCAGGGTGGTCTCGGGTCCGCCGCCGGCTTGCGCCTCGGGCGCGTGCAGGCACAGGGCGCCGAGAGCCAGCAGGGGGACGAGCAGCAGGGCAGGGACGATGCGCATGGGGTTCAGTCCGTGAAGTCGATGCTCGGGTTCTCGCGCTGGGAGCTGTCCTCGATCTCGAAGAACTCCCGCTTTTCGAATCCGAACATGCCCGCGATGACGTTCGAGGGGAAGGTCTCGATCCGGTTGGCCAGGTCGCGGACGTTGGCGTTGTAGAAGCGCCGCGCCCGCTGGATGCGGTTCTCGGTCGTGATCAGCTCCTCCTGCAGGGCGAGGAAGCTGCGGGAGGCCTTGAGGTCGGGGTAGCCCTCCGCGACGGCGAACAGTTGCTTCAGTCCTCCGACGAGGGCGTTCTCGTCGCGAGCCTGCTCCTCCGGGGACCCGTGGTTGGCCTCGGCCCGATTGCGGGCCGCGATGACCCGCTCGAAGGTCTCGCGCTCATGCTTCGCGTAGCCCTGCACGGTGTTGACCAGATTGGGGATCAGGTCGTAGCGCCGCTTCAGCTCGGTATCCACGCCGGACCAGGACTCGTCGGTGTGGTTGCGGGTGCGGACCAGGCCGTTGTAGGTCGCGATGACCCAGATCAGGGCCACGAGCACGAAGGCTCCGATGACGATGACCTCGGGACCGATGGCGAGCGAGAGAATGAGGCTGATGGGCGCCATGGGCGTCACGTCTCCGGAGGAGCCGCGATGATACCGGCACGCTGGCCTCAGAGTGCTCGCAGGTGCTGGCGCCGCCAATCATCCGGTACCGGGTCCAGGGGCACGGCCGGCTCAGAGCGGCGGCGGGTAGTCCGCGCGGTTGTGGAGTTCCTTGCGGATGTCCTTGGGGATCCGGTCGAGGATGCCGTCCACGAAGGCGAGTGCGTCATCGAAGTCGGGCGCCTTGAACTTGCGCGCGAGCAGCGCGATCACGTAGGGGCCGTCCTCGAACTCGAGATGGAAGCGGGGACCGTCGAGGATGTACTCCATCGTCTCCTGATGGAGTACGTCGTAGGCCCAACGCTTCTCCGGGGACGTGACCCAGAACGCCTTGCTGAACTCGACGGACTCGAAGTCGATGTCGTCGACGCCGAACAGGCCCTTCATCTTGTCGAAGATGCCCTCGGGCCGCAGCGCGAGGTTCGTGAGCTCCAGGCCGCTGTCCACCACGACCGCCGAGAACTCATGGTGGTGCGTCTGGCGACGCCCCTTCGAGTCGGTCGAGTACGTCTGGTAGTGGTAGTCGAAGGCGTGCGCCCGGCGATGGCCGACGCGCCCGCGCATCACGTTGAACCCGTAGCGATTGTCGCCCTGACGCAGTTGCCCGAAGCTCGGGAACCGATCCTCGAGCGAGGAGACCTCGCCCTCCGCGTAGTGCCAGTCACGCGACCGTGCCCAGGCCGCGAGTTCCTCCCGCCGCTTCTTGGCACCCATGTGCCCGAAGACGATGGCCACGACCACCAGGGCGAAGATGGCAATGAAGAGGAAGGGGATCAGCGCAGTCATCGCGTCAGGGTACGCGGGGATCGAGCGTGCGCGGACTACGCGCCTTCGTCGGGCTTGTCCGAGCGCTTGCGCAGGTACAGCTCCCGGTAGCCGTGGGCGCTGCACTGGAAGTCGACGGCCACCTGGTAGAGCGCGTAGACGGGGTCGCGCTCCGCGTCGGGGTGGTCGCTCTTGCCGAGTATCTCGAGGAACTCGGCCGCGCGCTCGCGTTCGTTGCCCAGCAGCGCTTGCGCGCGCTTGGTCTCGAGTGCCGCAGCCGCTTCGACGGCCGAGGTCTGCTCCGTCGAGGCACTCGTGCCGATCTTCGAATCGGTACCCGGTGTCGGTCGAACCATGACGTCCCTCCCGTGGAAGCGCCTTGATCGTAGGCTCCGGGACCGACGCCTCCGGTTCAGGCCTCGGGGCCGTGTCCCATGGCGTCGTTGTACGCGCCGGAGCCGCCGCGCGGCACCGAGAGAGAGACCCAGTCGGAGCCCTTCAGGGCGCGGGCAAGCTGCACGATCTGGCCCACGTGGTAGCCGTAGTGCGCGATCTGTCGCTGGATCGCCTCGACCACGCTGTGCGGCTCGCCCCGGATGGTGACGGTCTTGGCCACGTCTTCGGCGTCCAGCGAGCGGATGGTGCCGAGCAGCGTAGCCCAACCGGCGTCCCACAATGCGTCGAGCTGCTCGCGGCTCTCGAGGTCGTCGACGAACTCCCCGTCCCGCCCGCGGTCGGCCTTCTCGCCATCGGTGGTGAGGAAGTCCGTCCAGCGCGAGCGCATGTTCCCGGCCAGGTGCTTCATCACGATCACGATGCTGTTGCCGTCGTCGAAGGGCACCTCATGCAGCTGGCGATTCTCGAGCTGCGCGAGGGCGGCCTCGGCGAGCGACTTCTGTCCGCCGAAGCGGTCCAGCGACGTGGCGAGGAAGTGGGCGGCCAGGTCCAGGTCGTTCGTCTCCCGGGAGGTCATGCGGGGGGCGGCTCGGCGGCGCAGCAGCCTCCGCCT
>JARGNS010000213.1 GCA_029213105.1 Planctomycetota bacterium | reverse complement strand
CACATCCTGGTACGCAGGCTGGGGCACACTCGCCCTGGTGAACGCGGGCCTCGCCCAGGGCAAGCATCGCTCCGGCACCAACTGGTTCCTGATCTCGCTGCTCTGCGGACCGCTGGCCACGCTCCTGATCGTCTTGCTCGATCGCGCGGAGCCCGAGGCGTAGCGACGCCGGTCCGCTCAGCGGTCCTCGAGGACGATCGGGTGCACGAGGTCGTCGTCGGTGCCGGGCTCGCCGTCGGCCCCATGGCAGCGGATCTCGTAATGACGCCGTGAGATGACGGCGTACTCGTAGTCCTGATCCCACGGGTCGCGCGGGATGTGATGCATGTACGGCTCGCCGTACTCGTCGATCTCGGTGAGCACGTCCAGCCGGGCGGGGAACCGTCGCTTGGACATCTGGAACATCTCGACGGCTTGCCCCAGGTTGCTCATCTGGGCGCGGGCGGTGCGGTAGCGGGCCTCGCTGATGTAGCGCGGGATCATCGGGCCGACGATGGCCACGAGCAGGCCCAGGATGGTGACCACCACCATGAGCTCGAGCAGGGTGAACCCACGTTGCGACGTCTTGCGCATGCAATCCTCCGGCTTGTTGTCTTGCGGGCTTGGACGACAGGGAGCCGGCGGGCCTTTCTCGCCAACCGCTGCGTGGCCTCGCCCGGCGCGACCCGGTACCCTGCTGGCGGATGGACGCGGTGCCGCCATGAGGGCCGCCCATGTGGGAGATGTGCGGATGACGCGTGCACGCGGGATGCTCGGATGGATGGGGGCGATCGCCCTGGCGATTGCCCTGATGGGCCTCTCGTCGGTAGCCGCGGACGAAGACCGGACGCCGACCGACCGGTACGCGAAGGTCTTCGCGGGCAAGACGCTGACCGACGGCCGTGGCTTCGTGGGGCAGCTCGAACTCGGCATGCCACTCCCGCTCGTCACGCCGCTGCTCGGGTGGGGACGTCAGGAGCCGGGCCTCTACTCCTTCTGGCACTTCTACGAGAAGGGCGACTGGACGCTGAGCGTCATGCCGCGCCCGGACTACGAGCGCTGCAACTTCTTGTACAACGTCGAGGCCCTCATCCTGGAGGGGAAGGGCGCGCCGGCTACGAGCCGTGGGATCCGCATCGGCGACGCCGTGGCCAAGGTCGAGGCGGCCTACGGCAAGGAGCCACAGCGGCTGAAGGACAAGCTCGACAGCCGTGGCGTCACCAAGACGGTCTGGCGCAACCCCAACATGAAGCACCCGGACATGAGCGCGCGGCACGCGTTCGACCTCAGCGTGCGCAAGGGGCACTACTACCCGCAGCACGGGATGCTCTTCACGTTCGAGGACGGCAAGGTCGCGCGCATCATCGCGCTCCTCGAGCACGACCCGCTCCCACTTTGGCTGCGGGAGACGCGCGATGCCGAGCGCCCTTGGATCGCCCTGATCAAGGAGGGCGTCGCCAAGCCCACGTGGGAGAGGCCCGAGGGCGGGGCCCACAAGGGCCTGCTGTTCCTGCCCGAGCCGCCGACCGTGGAACCCGTGACCGTCGAGGGTCTGCGCTTCGGTGCGCCGAAAGGCTGGACGCGCACAGGGCTCACGTGGACATCGCCCCTCGGGGCCGAGCAGGTCACGCTCACCGTGGAGGATGCCCCCGAGGACGAAGACCCGCTTGAGTACTTCGTCGACCAGGCCTTCGACGTGAAGACCATCCTGACGCTGCGGGGGCAGCGCGACGTCCCGGCCGCGGCGTGCAAGCGCCTGGGGGCGGACGCGGCCCGCACCTGGCATCATCAACTTCCCAAGGCGGGCATCGACGGATGGCCAGCGCGCATCTACGTGTTGATGCTGTCGAAGGGTACGAAGCGCTACCGCCTCTCCGTGTCACGCACGACGTGGCAGCGCTACCCGAGCCCCGACGGCATCGAGCTCGCGCGGCGCGTACTCGGCAGTGCGCGCATCGCGCCGTAGCGGGCAGCACGGAGCCCATGGCAGACCACGACAGCCAAGGCGACGTCGGGCCGGCCCGCACCCCGGGATGGAGCCGAGTCTCGGTCTGGGCGTTGATCGCGAGCAATCTCGTGCCGCTCTACGGCGTGCTGGCGCACGGCTGGCCGGTGTTTCCGATCATGCTGCTGTTCTGGCTGGAGAACGTCGTGATCGGCGTGCTCAATGCCGTGCGCATGATCGTGGCCCAGCCGCCCGGCGAAGGGGGCGGCGGCCGCGGCGAGGCCAAGCTGTTCATGGTGCCCTTCTTCTGCGTGCACTACGGCATCTTCACGCTCGTGCACGGCATCTTCGTCTTCGCCCTGTTCGCCGGCGATGCGTTCGATGGCGTGGATCAGCCCGGGGAGTTCGGCCAGGCCGTGCCCGACGCACTCGCCCGCTGGCATCTGGGCTGGGCGCTGCTCGCGCTCATCGCCAGTCATGTGCTTTCGTTCTTCACGAACTTCATCGGACGCGGGGAGTACAAGCGCTACAGCCTCGGGCGCCTGCTCTTCCAGCCCTACGGTCGCGTGATCATCCTGCACCTGACGATCCTCGGTGGCGGCTTCCTCGCCATGGCGATGGGCTCGCCGACGTGGGCCCTGGCCGTGCTCGTGGTGCTGAAGATCCTCGTGGATCTCGGTGCCCATCATCTGGAGCACCGCGACGCCTAGGGGCTGCGTATCCTGGGCGCCCGCCCGTCACCCCACCCGCTGGAGTTCCGCATGTACGTCGCCATGAATCGCTTTGCCGTGAACGAGGGCTTCGAAGCCGGCTTCGAGACCATCTGGCGCACGCGCGAGAAGCTCGTGCACGACGTGCCGGGCTTCCTCGAGTTCAAGCTGCTGCGCGGGGAGACGGCCGAGGCCGTCACGCCGTACCTCTCGCACTCGACCTGGGCCTCGAAGGACGCCTTCGTGGCATGGACGAACTCCGAGGCCTTCGCCAGCGCCCATCGCGACGCCCGCTCGCCCCAGGGCACGCTCGTGGGCCATCCCGAGTTCTCGGGCTACGAGGTCGTCGATACGGATGAACCGACCGCGTGAGCGGATAGAGTGCCCGCAGGAGGTCCCCCCATGACCGTGCAGCCCGGCATCCTCGATGAGCCCCGTCCCTTCGCACGCTACCTCACGGGCCGATTGCGCCTGGGCGTGGACGCCGCTGCCGCGCGCGCGGCCCTGGATCGCCTGGCGAGCGATGGGGGGCTGGTCGTGGGCCTCGGCCCCGGCCGCACGCGCTTCCTCGGCCTGGAGCGTCCCCTGCTGCGTCCGGTCCCGGCGATCTCCGGCGTGGATCTGGAGGTGCCCTCGACCCAGGCCGACGTCTGGCTCTGGCTTCGCGACGTCGAGCCCGGCCCGATCGTCATGCGCTCGCGCGCCCTGACCACGGCGCTCGCCGACGTCTTCGAGTTCGACACCCCCGTGGACGGCTTCAAGTACGGCGAGACCGAGAGCGACCTCGGGCGCGATCTCATCGGCTACGAAGACGGGACCGAGAACCCTACCGGCGAGGAAGCCGTGGCCGCGGCCCTCGCGGAGGACGGCAGCAGCTACGTGGCCGTGCAGCTCTGGAAACACGACCTGGCCCACTTCGCGACTTTCTCGACCGAAGAGCAGGACCACATGATCGGCCGGCGGCGATCGGACAACGTCGAGCTCGACGATGCTCCGGCGTACGCGCACGTGAAGCGCACCGCCCAGGAGAGCTTCGAGCCCGAGGCCTGGATCCTGCGGCGCTCGCTGCCTTGGGCTGGCCCGGATGGCGAGGGCCTGATGTTCGTGGCGTTCGGCAAGAGCCTGGATGCCTACGAGGCGCAGATGCGGCGGATGGCCGGCGAGGATGATGGCATCGTCGATGCGTGCTTCCGCTTCTCACGTCCGCGCACCGGTGGCTACTTCTGGTGCGCGCCCGTCGAGGGCGAGCGCCTCCAGCTCGGCTCCTGAGCGCCGAGGACGCACCAGGCGAGTTTCTTGCCGAGGCGGGGGTTCCCTGGGACTGGCCCGGGCGAGCCAGGCCTCGGGTGCGTGGTCGCGGTCCGGCTTGCGGCCCCGGTTTCGTCGCCTGGGGCGTGCGCTGCCCCCCGAGAGACGCTACCGTTCGCGGATGAAGTACCTGACGACTGCGGCAGCCCTCTCCCTCGTCCTGTGGCTGGGGTCCACGGCGGTGGCCGAGACGACCCTCGAGAAGCAGCTGGCCGTCGCCGGCAGCAACGCCGGGCCCCTGCGTGCGTTCTTGGCCGAAGCGAGCTCGAAGCACGGCGCGTTGGGTGGGCGTGCCGCCACCTTTCTCGTGCAGGGCATGCCGCCGCGCGACCTCAAGGCGCTCTCGAAGGACTTCCTCCTGGAGAACCTGACGCTCGCGTTGAAGGCGCGCGAGCAGTTCCCCTGGGCGCAGGCCTTGCCCGAGGCGGTGTTCTTCAACGACGTGCTGCCCTACGCCTCGCTGGACGAAACGCGCGAGTCGTGGCGAGGGGAGTTCCACGCGCAGTGCACCGAGCTCGTGAAGGACTGCAAGACGACGACGGAAGCCGCTCAGGCCATCAACCAGGGCTTCTTCAAGCTGATCAATGTCCACTACAACACCGGGCGCAAGGCGCCCAACCAGAGCCCCGCCGAGTCCAAGGCGCTGGGCATGGCGACGTGCACGGGACTCTCCATCATCCTGGTGGATGCGTGTCGTTCGGTCGGCGTGCCCGCGCGCGTGGCGGGCACCGCGCTGTGGGCGAACAAGCGCGGCAACCACACCTGGGTCGAGATCTACGACGGCGGCACGTGGTTCTTCACAGGGGCCGACGAATACAACAAGCGTGGTCTGAACAAGGCGTGGTTCACCGGGGATGCCTCCAAGGCGATTGCCGACGACTGGAAGCACGCGATCTGGGCCACGTCCTGGAAGCACACGGGGTCGCACTTCCCGATGGTGTGGAACCTGGAAGACAAGAGCGTGCCGGGCGTCAACGTGACCGCGCGCTACGCCAAGCCTGCGACGAAGGCGGCCGCGCAGACCACCGTGTACCTGCGGGCGTGGGATACGCGCGGCGGAAGCCGGCTGGCCCTCGCCGTGGACCTGCTGGACGCCACGGGCAAGAAGCTCCAAACCGTGCGCACGCGCGCCGGCACCACGGACCTCAACGACATGGCCGCGCTCAAGGTGCAGCCGGGGGTCACCTACCGCTTGCGCATCGTGCGCGACGGCGTGGAGCGCAGCGAGAAGCTCCAGGTGCAGGGCCGCGCGGATGTGACCCGCGAGCTGGTGTGGAGCGAGCTGGGCACGGGCAGCGCGACCTCGAAGCTCGTCCGGGACTGGCTCGCGTTGCTGCCCGAGGAGCGCCACCTGTCGGTGCCGATGGGGGCCCTTACGAAGGCGCAGGCCGCCGAGGTCACGTCCCTCATCCAGACGGTGCTCGCCGAGGAGAGCGCGGCGGCCCGCACGAAGGAACTCGAGGCCAAGGTCGTGCGGGCGGCAGGCAAGGAAATGCGCTATCTCGAGAAGACCTTCGGCAAGGCCAAGGCGGGCGAGCGCTCGCTCTTCATCTCGATGCACGGGGGCGGCGGTGCGCCGGCCCGCGTGAACGACCAGCAGTGGCGCAACCAGATCCGCCTCTACGCGCCCAAGGAAGGGATCGTCGTGGCGCCGCGGGCTCCGACCAACACCTGGAACCTCTGGCACGAGGCGCACATCGACGACCTGTTCGATCGCCTGATCGCAAACTTCGTGCTCCAGCGTGGCGTCCATCCGGACCGCGTGTACCTGCTGGGCTACTCGGCGGGGGGCGACGGCGTCTACCAACTGGCCCCGCGCATGGCCGATCGCTTCGCCGCGGCTTCGATGATGGCGGGACACCCCAACAACGCCAGCCCGCTTGGCCTTCGGAACCTGCCCTTCATGATCTTCATGGGCGGCAACGATGGGGCCTACGACCGCAACAAGGTGGCCAAGGCGTGGGGGGAGAAGCTCGCGAAGCTGCGGACGGACGACACCGGCGGCTACGAGCACAAGGTCACGATCTACGAAGGCCTTGGGCACTGGATGAACGGCAAGGATGCCGAGTCACTGCCCTGGATGGCCAGCCGCACGCGCACGCCGTGGCCGCCGCAGGTCGTCTGGCACCAGAGCGGACGCACCCATGAGCGTTTCTACTGGCTGGCCGTGCCGAAGGGCACTGCCAAGCGCGGCCAGACGGTGCGGGCGCTCGTGAAGGGGCAGCGCATCGAGATCCAGGCCGAGGGCCTGGAGGCGCTCACGCTGCGACTCGGCGACGAGCTGATCGACCTCGACAAGCCGGTGGTCGTGACCCTGAATGGCAAGCAGGCGTTCCGAGGCAAGGTCAAGCGGAGCATGCGGGCGATCTGGGACTCCCTGCGCGCGCGTCCCGATCCGCGGTCGGTGGCCACGGCGGTGCTCGAGATCAAGCCCTAGGGGCGGGCCGCTCTAGCGGCGGCGCGACTTCTTGCGGATCTTCGCCAGGTGGTTCGTCCCCTTGCGGGGGCCGCTGGCCGAGGCCTGGTTGTTCATCTGCGTGCCAATGAGCTTGAAACGGGCGTGTTGACCTTCAAGGCGTCGG
>JARGNS010000212.1 GCA_029213105.1 Planctomycetota bacterium | reverse complement strand
ACGACACCGAGCTCGACGACAGCAAGCGCATCGCGCTCATCACCGGCCCCAACATGGCCGGCAAGAGCACCTACATCCGCCAGACGGCGATCGTCGTCCTGATGGCGCAGATGGGCTCCTTCGTGCCGGCTTCGAAGGCGCGCATCGGCCTCTGCGACCGCGTCTTCACGCGGGTCGGCGCCGAGGACGATCTGGCGCGCGGCCAGTCGACGTTCATGGTCGAGATGAGCGAGGCGGCCTACATCCTCAACCACGCGACGAGCAAGAGCCTCGTGATCCTGGACGAGGTCGGACGCGGTACGAGCACGTTCGACGGCATTGCCATTGCCTGGTCGCTCACGGAGTACCTGAGCGAGGTGACCGGCGCGCGCACGCTGTTCGCCACCCACTACGCGGAGCTGACCCGCCTCTCGGACGAACTCGACTCCGTGCAGAACCTGAACGTCGCCGTGCGCGAGTGGGGCGACTCGATCGTGTTCCTACGGCGCATCCAGCCCGGCGCGACGGACCGCTCGTACGGCATTCACGTGGCCCGGCTCGCCGGTGTCCCCGAGGCCGTCGTGGAGCGGGCGCGCGGCATCCTGAAGGGCCTCGAGGGCGACCGTGACCGGACGGTGGATCGCATCACCTTCGGGGACGCCCCCGCACAGACCGCCAGCGATCTGCAGCTGGGGCTCTTCGCGCCGACGGCGCCGGACCCCGTGCTCGAGGAACTCGCGGCGCTGGACGTCGACGGCATGACGCCGATCGAGGCGCTCAACACCCTCGCCGAGTTGACCAAGCGGGCGCGGCGCTCGTAGCAGGCGCTACTTCCCGGCGTCGCTCTTGGCGGGCTCGGGCTTCTTCTCGCCGTCGGCCTTCTTCGCGCCGTCGGGCTTCGCTTCCCCCTCGCCAGCCTCGGCACCGCCGCCCTCTTCGTTCTCCGCGGCGTCCTTCAGGACGGGCGGCTGCCCCTGGATGCGGGGCATGAGGGACATCAGGTCCGGCGTGTAGGCGAACGGCTTGAGCTTCGCGCCTTCCGCCGCCTCGAAGACGATGTTGAGGGCGACTTCCTTGCCCTCCATCATCTTGTTGTAGTCGATCACCATGCTGGCCGTGCAGCCATCGTCGGACTTCGTGCCGTTCGTCTCGAGGATCTTGCCGGGGATCGTGAAGGCGAAGGTCGTCGTCAGCTTCTTCAGCTGCGGCTCGAACATCGGCATCATCTGGGACGGATCCATGCCACCCGTCTGCGCGGGATCAAGACCCGAGAACGCGTCCTTGAGGACGAGCTTCCAAGCCCCGTTCGGCAGCTTCTCGCTCTTCTCGACCTTGGAGAGCGTGACCGAAGTGATCGGGAAGGCCTTGGCCGCCGACGCGGCGACGAGGGACTCGAACGTCGCGTTGACCGTGGTCTTGCGCGTCTTGGGACCATCCTTCTCGCCGACGATGCTCTGGGTCGCACTCGTGACGTCGTAGCCCTCGACCTCGGCGCTGGCCTTCTTGAACCAGTTCGGGTGCTCGAAGTTCATGAGCTGCTCGTCCTTCATTTTCGCGATGGCGGCCGGGTCACCCTGACCCATGAGCATCGCGACGGCCGAGAGCAGCTCGCGCGTCTTGGTGAGGTCCACGTCGTAGGTCGAGACGATCGTGCCGCTCCCGTCCTTGTTGAGCGTGATGTGGTCCTTCGCCTTGAGGCAGCCCGCAAGCGGGACGAGGGCGAAGATCAGGGCAAAGGCGAGGACGCGGCGCATGGGCAATCTCCTGGGACGGCCCAGAGGATACGCGGAATCGGCGGCCCGTCCGGGCTAGCGACCGACCTTCGCCAGCCAGGTCAGGAGGTGCCCCCCGAGGATCGCGCGGACGGCCACCCGCTGGGCCGTGCCGGGGATCGACCACCCCTCGGGCTGCTTCTGGCCCCACGCATCCAACACGGCCGTACCGCGGGTTCCGATGGCGTCGAGCAGCACCCGCGGATGCGCCCCGGCGGCGAGAGCCGGCTCGAGGGTCTCCCCGGGCGAGCCCCACGCGAGGATCAGCGTCTCGGCCCCCAGCGCGGCCAGTGGCTCACCGCCGCGCTCGAGATGCTCGGGCGCCAGCATGGCGATGGCCGGCGCATCCCCCAGGGCCGTGCGCGCGAGCTTGCGATGCGCCGGGGAGAGGACCCCCAGGTCGGGCAGCAGCTTCAGGCGCTTGCAGGCACCGGCCAACTCCTTGATGAGGGCCGGGGTGTGCTGGTCCTCCGGCAGGCCACTCCACGGCGCCACCAGGGAGACGCCATCGCGCGCGTAGCCCTCGAGCAGGGCCACACGCTCGGCGGCGGTGCCGAGGCAGTTCCCATAGGGCAGCAGCCCGAAGCGGCGCTGACGCCAGGCGGCAAGCATCTCGGCGGAAGAACGCACGACGGCGAGGCGCGCCCCTTCACCTTCGGCACGCTTGACGAGGGCCTTCCACTCCTGCCGACCACGCTCCGTCGGCACCAGACTCCACACGGAGCCGTGCACCGCGAGGCTGTCGGGCATGTCGGCGGCCAGCTTGTCCGTCAGCTCGACGCCGATGCCCGTGGTCGGGTCCACGATCAGCGGCTTGCGCGCACCGCCCTCCGCGCCCTGCATCATGCCCATCGCATAGCGCGGGCCCTCGCGCACGAGGTACTCGGCGACGGCCATCTCGTCATGCAGCGGCTTCTCGTGCATGGCGAGCGCAAGGAGCAGGCGACCGACGACGTGCGCCGTGGTCTCGAGACACGCCGGCTTGATGGCGGCGGCCGTGGCCCGCGGCGTGTCGCCGTTCGCCGGCGTGGCTTGGGTCGAGATCGAGAAGGCCGGGACGCCGCGCTGGAGGAACGAGGTGTGATCGCCGGTGCTGCGCACGTACGGGCCGAACGCCACGTGCTTGGCCTGCGCCTCGGGAATCGCACCGCGGAAGAGCTCCTGGACCTTCGGGAAGCTCGCGCCGCCGTCCACGTGCACGACGGGCTCCCCTTGCCCCACCCGGTCCACGTTCAGCACGGCGACGATGTTCCCCTGGAAGGGGTAGCGCTCGGCGAGTGCGCGGCTCCCGAGCAGTCCCTGCTCCGCCGCGCCGAATCCACAGAAGATGATGGTGCGCTTCGGACGCAGGCGGTTGGCCGTGAGCGTGTCGGCCAGGTGGATCATGACGGCGGTGCCGGAGGCCCCCGCATCCGCCCCTGCGAGCACCTTGCCGTCGGGTCCCATGCCGGGGCCGTCCATCGGCGCGCTCACGAGGATGATCTCGTGGACGAGGTCGGGGTCGCGCCCCTTGATGGCACCGAGGGCATTGTGGCCCTTGGCCGCACCACAGCGGAAGGGCTCGAGGTAGGTGCCGCCGGCGTCGGCGGGGTGCAGCCCGAACTCCGACATCTTCTCGAGCATCCAATTCTCGACCAGACCACCGCCCTCGGCGGCCGTCTTGCGGCCCTTCATCTTGTCGCTGGCGAGCAGCTTGACGGCCTCGAGCGCCTTCGCTCCAGAGAGTCCGTCGAGGTGTTCCTTGACGAACTCCTCCTTCTCGTCGGCACGGGCGCCGGGACACAGCAGGGCGAAAGCAAGCAACAGGGCAGCGAGGCGACGGACCATCAAGCCTCCTTGGCGTAGCGATGGAAGTGGATCGTGCGCCCCATGGCGCGCCAGCGTTCCTCGAAGACGGTAGGACGATCGCCGGCGACGCCGCCGACACCGGGACGGGCGTCGGGCACATGCACGAGGCCCCCCGCTTCCGCGACGGCGTCCTGGATCTCGACGACGTACTCGTCGCTGTCCGTCGCGATGTCCAGCGTCCCCCCGACGGCCAGGCTGTCGCGCAAGGACGCCACGAACGAGGGCGCCATGAGCCGGTAGCGTGCGTGATGCGCCTTGGGCCACGGATCCGGGAAGTAGATGTGGTACGCGCTCACCTTGCCGGGCGTGAGGAAGGGCCCCACGAGATCGGCAGCGGGCCGCCAGATCATGCGGAGGTTCGGCATGGGCTCGGCGCCGGCACCCCGGTGGCGACCGATGCGCCGGATGGTGCGATGGACGCGCTTGCGGCTGTACTCGATCCCGAGCCAGTTGCGGTCAGGATGCGCGCTGGCGGACTCGTAGAGGAAGTCGTCATCGCCGCAGCCGATCTCGACCTCGAGCGGCAGGGACGGATCCTCGAAGCGGGCGCTCGCGCCGCCTCCGAGAAGCCACTCCTCCCAGGTCGTCTCGTACGGTCGTAGGGGTGTGGTCCGAGGCATCGGGCCGACCCTACGCGAGCGGCGACGACGACGCCACCTGGGTCCGCCTCACCCAGCCGGGGAGGGCGACCCGCCCGGCACTAGGCGCGGGGCCGGCGTTGATCGAGGCCGGGCACCGGCGCATCGAAGGCGCGCAGGGCCAGCTCGACGCGGTTGCGCACGTTGCACTTGGTGAAGACGCTCATCAAGACGTTCTTCACCGTCTTCTCGACGATGCCGAGCTTGCTGGCGACCTCGGCGTTGGTGTGGCCACGGGAGACGCCCGCGGCGACCTGGGCCTCGCGCAGCGTCAGGCCGAAGCGCGACTGGAGCCGGCGCACCGTGGGCAGGGCCCAGGGGATCTGCGACTGCACGCGCAAGACCACGTGCGGCACCTGGTCACGGACGGTCGACTCGAGGGACACGCGCAGGCGTGCCTCCGTCTCGTCGGGGTAGTACGTGTCGGCGCTTACCGGGCCGCGCTGATTGCGCATGCGATCGACGAAGGCCGCCACCCACAGATCCACGGTAGCTGGAAGCAGACTGTCGAGGCCGCGGGGGGTTCCGTCGCGCAGCATGTTGCTTGCGGCGGTGTTCGAGTACAGGACGCGCCGGTCTGCCGTGAGCAGCACGACCCCGCGATCGGGGTCGCCATCCAGGAGCTCCTTGCCGATGGAGAGAAGATCGCGTTCGGAGAGCATGCTCATCCCGGCCGTGGTCGTGTTCGAGATCACGGATCGTGCTCCAGTTGTTTCGCCCCCTCAGGCGAGCCGGGGTGGTGCCACCGGCATGTGCAGTTCCAAAGCCCACTGCTGTCTATCCTGACGGCGTCCGGGCCCGCCTTGTTCCAGGTTTATCCCGGCCGGCAGGGTTCATGTCGCAGGCCGGCGATCAGGATGTGCTTTCGGAAACCTGATTGCCACGCTCGCGATTCACAACGTCCAGGGGCACGCGCAGCCACAGCAAAATCAGGGAAATCGTGCCGCAGACGGCGACGCCGAGGAACAGCGGGAGGTAGCCCGCGTAGGCGATGACCAGTGCGCCGATCACGGGCGCGCCCCCCTGCATGAGCATGATGCACGCCATGCTGACCCCGATCGGTGCGGTCCCGTCTCGCCCGGGCGAGAGGCGCATCACGAGGGGCGCGTGACAGGAGGCACGCACGCCCATGTAGACACCGACGCCCGCGGCTGCGACGTCGTAGCCGAGATGGGCGCCGCCCCAGCGATCGGCGACGTTCGTACTTCCGTAGGCGGCCGCGAGTGCGGCGACGATGCCGGCGGCCGTACCGCAGAGGAACCAGGTACGCGGATGCACATGGCGGGCGCGGATGGCAACGAGCGCGCTCATGGCCAGCATGCCCCCCGCGCCGACGGCGACCCAGTGACCCGCGAGCTTGCGCGGGAACCCGCCGTCGCGGATGGCCGCGTCGGCGGCGTAGGTCAGTACCAGCATGAGGGCGATGCCGAGTACGTCGGAGACGATGAAGCGTCGCAGCGCGGGCAGCTCGCGCAGGACGTCGAGCAGGCTGCGGAAATAGGGCCCCAGGCGCATGCGCGGGGGGCGCGGTCGTGGGACTTCGACGAGCCAGAGGAAGGGAAACGAGCCGACGAGCGCGGCGGCGCCGGCGATGAGGAACATGAGCGACCACTGATCGGTCGGAGTCCACGCCGTCCCGAGTACGGCCTGGGCGATGAGTTGTCCGCCGAAGATGGCGGCGAGCTTGTTGCTGACGAAGGTGATCCCGAGCACGCGGGACTGCATCCCGCCTTGAAACAGCTCGCCGACGAGTGCGAGCCAGCCGGGCATGAGGATGCCGATGGAGAGGAAGAACGAGCCGGTGCCGAGGATGTAGGCAACGCACGCGGCGGTGGTGCTCGAGCCGGCCCACAGGTAGATCGCGCCGGCCGCGGCGAGGAGTGCGATACCGCCTGCGATATGGCCCCAGAACACGAACGCACGCTTGTGCTTCATGGGTTCGACCCAGAGTGCGCTCAGCAGGCTGGGGAGGCCGATGGCGAGGGAGCCGACGAGCCAGGTGACGGCGACGAAGGAGGGGCCGCCGCCGAAGGCGTCGCGGTAGGCGGCGACCATCGGGCCGTCGACGGCGAGGGCCCAGGCCATGCCCCAGAACAGCTCGGGGACGGCGTAGGCGAGGGTGTTCCGGAGGGCGTTGGATTGCGACGGCACGGCCCCAGCGGTAACCGGAGGGGGCACGCGACCAAAGCTTGGTCCCTTGATCCGACCGTGTACTCTTCCTCCCCCACCAAGCGACGCGGGGTGGAGAAGTGGTCTCTCGTCAGGCTCATAACCTGGAGGTCGCGGGTTCGACTCCCGCCC
>JARGNS010000211.1 GCA_029213105.1 Planctomycetota bacterium | reverse complement strand
GTAGGAGGGGTGGTTCCCATGGCAACAGCACGACGCATCACAGCTACGACAGGCCTCGCGCTGGGGGTGCTCGGGCTGCTGGCCGTCCTCGCGGGCACGGCCCTGGCCGGTGTCGGGGACTACACCTGCAACGATCCGAGCAAGGTCTACTACGGCAACCAGCGGCTCTTCCAGCGCCCCGCCACCGTGGACTGCGACCGCGTCTACGCCAGCATCCCCGAGTACAAGGAGATCCTGCGCCGTCGCCTGACGGACAAGGATGCCCAGTACCACATCCTGATGCAGAAGGCCTCGCAGCGCTTCGCGGCCGCCGTCAAGAAGATGGCCCGGGCGGACAACCACGATCTCGTCGCCCAGGCCGGCTCCGTGCGCAAGGCCAAGGACAAGGCGAAGGACATCCCGGACCGCACCGCCGCAGTGGTCAAGGCGCTCGACTAGGCGTGCCTGCGCGGGGCCTCCTGCTGGCCCTGGCCTGCGTGCCGGTCCTGCTCCTCGGGGCCGCCCAGCTCACGCGGCTCGCCGCGGAGGAGCTCCCGACCCACGCCCCGCTCGATCCGGAGGGGGGCGTCCACGTCGATGCCCGCGGGCAGGCCCGCTTCCTCTTCACGCCCGAGTTCCGCGGGGCCGCCTGGCTGAAGCAGCAACTCGCCCTGCATCCCCTCAAGGGACTGCAGAGCGACCTCGTGTCCCCGGTCCTCGCCGTGGCGCCTGCCCGGGGCTCGCGGACCGTGCCGGCGCCGTCGCCCGGCCGGATCCTGCTGCAGGGGCCGCCGGCCATGGTGACCCAGGCCCGCGAGCTGCTCGCGCGCCTCGACCTGGCGGAGCGGGCTGTCTTCGTGTCACTGCTCATCGGGGAGGTGGACCGCAGCGACAAGACCAGCACGGGTGGATCGATGCTCTTCGACAAGAGCGCCGGCCCGAATCCGGAGGGCACCGTGTTCCGCGGCGCCGCGATGGGCTTCGAGCCCGAGGAATACCTGCGCAGCAGTCTCACCGGCGCCATCCCCTTCGAGGGGACGAGCCTCACGTTCGGCAACATGGATGCGGGTGGCGGGGCCTTCGAGTACACGCTGCGCATGCTGCAGCGCCGGGGCGAGGCCGAGTTCCTGGCATGGCCCAGCCTGCTCTGCAACGAGGGCGAGCCGGGCGAGATGAACTCGATCGAGCTGCTGCCCCAGTTCATCACCGACACGATCGACCGCAACAACACCACCCTGGTCTCGCGCGGTGCGGTGGAGACCGGCTTGAAGCTGCGCGTGACGCCGGTACGCATTGGCGCCGAGAGCGCCGTCCTCGACATCGCGGTCTGGATGCAGCTGCCCACCGACGTCAACGACGGCAGTGCGGCACCGGGGACCGTGCGCCTGCGCAAGCGCGAGGTGACCACACGGCTGACCGTGCGTGATCGCGAGCCCCTGTTCTTCGGGGGGATCGTGCTCAAGCACGGCGAGAAGGGGCGCCGCGGCCTGCCGCGCCCGAGGGAGCTGGCCGTCCTCGACCCCATCCACTCGGCGCGCATGAGCCGCTGCACCGAGACCGAGGTCGTCCTGCTCGTGCGTGCGCGCATCGTGCCCCTGCGCGTGCGACCGCCGGAGATCGAACCGCAGCGCTACCGTGGGTGGACCGAGGTCGGACCGCGTGCCGGGGCGAACAACCTGCCCGCGCCTTGGGACCAAGCCAAGCACCCCTCCCGCTAGCGGCGGCGTGGGCTGGGGCCGGATGCGCTCCTTCTTCGCACTCGCGTGGAAGCCCACGCCACGTGCTCCTCATGAGCGCCCCAGCTCCCATCCACGCCGCCGCTCGATGGTGACGGCGCCGGGCTGGGCTGGGGAGGGGCCTCGAAGGGGGCGGGCGACGCAGGCTGGGGCCGGATGCGCTCCTTCTTCGCACTCGCGTGGAAGCCCACGCCACGTGCTCCTCATGAGCGCCCCAGCTCCCATCCACGCCGCCGCTCGATGGTGACGGCGGCGGGGAGGCCACGTGGCTCCGTCGTGTCTCGGAAGGGGGGCACGGGGCACCGGTCCCGGCGGGGGGAGGCGGGTGAAGTGGGCACGAAGAAGGGCGCGCCCTCGTGAGAAGGCGCGCCCTTGGATGCTTCGAAGTGGAGCCCCGGAGGGCCCCCGGCAGGAGCTAGTCGCGGCGCGGGCCGCGGTCGCCACGACCGCCTCGGTCGCCACCACGGCCACCGCGATCACCACCACGGCCACGCGGGCCCCGGTCGCCGCCACGGCCACCACGGTCGCCATCGCGACGCGGGGGACGATCACCGCTCGGCTCGGGCGCCGAAGCGTCCTGGCCCAGCTCGATGAGCGCCGCCTTGCGCGAGAGCTTCACGCGACCGGACTCGTCGATCAGGATGACCTTCACGGGCGTCATCTCGCCGACCTTCACGACGTCCTCGACGTTGGAGACGAAACC
Organism: Planctomycetota bacterium; assembly: GCA_029213105.1. GTDB lineage: Bacteria > Planctomycetota > PLA2 > PLA2 > JAEUHO01 > JAHEIK01. The sequence goes on along the minus strand of JARGNS010000211.1, from coordinate 4,154 downwards.
GTCGGCCAACTCGCTGACGTGGCAGAGGCCCTCGACACCCGGGATGATCTCGAGGAAGGCGCCGAAGTCCTTGATGGACGTGACCTTGCCGTCGTAGATCTTGTCGAGCGTCGCCTCTTCGGCGACGGCCTCGACCTGCTTGCGGGCGTCCATGGCGCCTTGGGCGTCGGTGGAGAAGATCTTCACCATGCCCTCGTCGTTGACCTCGATGGTCGCGCCGGTCTCTTCCTGGATGCGACGGATGTTCTTGCCACCCGGGCCGATCAGCATGCCGATCTTGGACGGCTTGATGTGCACGACCTCGACGCGCGGCGCGTACTGGTTGTACTCGTCGCGGGGCTTGTCGATGGCCTTGAGCATCTCGCGCAGGATGTACATCCGGCCTTCCTTGGCCTGATCCAGCGCCTTCGTGAGGATCTCCTCCGAAACGCCGGTCATCTTGATGTCCATCTGCAGCGCGGTGATGCCGTTCTGGCTACCGGCCACCTTGAAGTCCATGTCGCCGGCGTGATCCTCGTCACCGAGGATGTCCGACAGAATCGCGTAGTCGTCGCCTTCGGTGACGAGACCCATGGCGATGCCTGCGACCGGACGACGGATCTGCACGCCTGCATCCATCATCGAGAGCGTGGTGCCACACACCGACGCCATCGAGGACGAGCCGTTGGACATCAGGATGTCCGAGACGACACGCAGCGTGTAGGGGAAGTCGTCCATCGCCGGCAGGACCGGCAGGAGGCTGCGCTCGGCGAGCGCACCATGACCGACCTCGCGACGCGACGGGCCGCGGATCGGCCGGGTCTCGCCCACGCACAGCGGCGGGAAGTTGTAGTGCAGGTAGTACTTGCGGGTGTACGCGAGGGCGTGGAGGCCATCCTCCATCTTCTCGTCGCGGCCGGTACCGAGGGTGGTCGTGACCAGCGCCTGGGTCTCGCCGCGCGTGAAGAGCGCCGAGCCGTGGGCACGGGGCAGGAGCCCCACCTCGATCTCGATGTCGCGCACCTTGTCGGTGGCGCGGCCATCGATGCGGGTGCCGCTGAAGGCCGCCGCGCGGACGATCTTCTTCTCGAGCTGGTTGATCGCGTTGTTGACGGCCTTGAAGTCGAAACGACCCTCGGTCTCGTCGTCGGTGACGACCAGCGCCGCGCGGATCGTGTCGATCACGGCCCGCTTGGCCTTGTTGCGGTCGAGCTTGTGCTTCTCGTAGACGGCGGCCTTGAAGGGCTCGCCGAACTGCGACTCGACGGCGTCGTAGACGTCCGAGTTCTCCTCGGGGGAGACGAACTCGTCGGCCTTGTGGCCCGTCATCTTGCGGAGCTCTTCGACTCCGGCGCAGATCTTCTTGATGACCTCGTGGGCGAAGGCGATGGCCGCGAGGGCAACCTCTTCGCTCAGCTCGTTCATCCCGGCCTCGACCATGGTGACCGCGTTGGCGGTACCGGCGACGACCAGGTCCATCTCGGACTGGGCGCGCTGCTCGTTGTCGGGGAAGGCGATGTACTCGCCGTCGACCAGGCCCACGCGCACGGCACCGATGGGGCCGAGGAAGGGCAGGCTCGACAGGGCGACGGCAGCGCCGGCACCGTTGATCGAGAGGATGTCCGGGTCGTTCAGCTGGTCATACGAGATGACGAACGTCTGCGCCTGGAGATCCATCTTGAAGCCCTTGGGCCACAGGGGACGGATCGGGCGGTCGGTCATCCGCATCGTGAGAATTTCCTTCGGGGAAGGAGCGCTCTCACGCTTGAGGAAGCCGCCGGGGATCTTGCCGGCGCTGTACGTCTTCTCGCGGTAGTCGATGGTCAGCGGGAAGAAATCAAGGCCGGGACGAGGCGGGGATGCGGACGCTGCCGACATCACCATCGTCTCGCCGAACCGGACCACTACGGATCCGGCTGCCAGCCGCGCCATGCGGCCGGTCTCGATGACGAGGGAGCGTCCCCCGACATCGATAGTCACTTCATGAATGGACAAATGTCCTCCTACCTACGGATCCCCAGCTCGGCGATGAGCTCCCGGTAAGCAGACGGATTCTTCTTCGAGTAGTAGCGGAGCAGCGCAGCGCGCCGTCCGACGAGGCGAAGCAGCCCGCGTCGGGTTGCGTGATCCTTCCGGAACTTCTTGAGGTGTTCCGTGAGGTGCACGATCCGGTCGGTCAGGACGGCAATCTGTACTCGGGTCGAGCCGGTGTCGGCATCGCCTTCCCGGTACTTCTCGATGATTGCTTCCTTGCGGGGGTTCTTAACGGCCATGTTGGCCTCCGTCACCACCGGTCAGGGCTGTCCCTCCCTTGAGGAGGGCCCCGGGCCGGGGTCTTGGGGATCCGGTTCTTTGGTCTTCTTGGTTCAACTTGTTTGGTCAGCGCGTGACGGTACCCCTTGGCCAGGGCCCGGCAAGTCATGCCCGACACGCGGAAAACGCCCCGGTGGGGGCAACAACGCCCTAGCAGGCGGAGTCGTTCGCCTCGGAGGGCCATTGCTCGCCGTCTCGGAGCCATCCCCGCAGCATGGCCACGGCCGCTTGCTGGTCCAGCAGGCCGCTCTGCTTGGCCTCCCGGAGCTTGATGCCGCGGGCCCTGACGGCCTCCTCGGCCTCCCAGGTCGTCAGGGTCTCATCCAGGACGGCCACCGGCAGGCCGCTCTCGGTGGCGAGCAGGGCCCCGAAGATGCGGGCTTCCGCCGACATCTCGGATTCGTCGCCGCTGGCGTGCAGGGGGAGGCCGACCAGGATGCGGGTGACCTGCTCGGCGCGCAGGGCGGCGGCCGTACGCCGGGCGCCGTCGGCGGGATCCTCGACCCGGTCGATCGTCTCGAGCCCCCGGACGGTGATGCCCAGGGGGTCGGCCACGGCCAGTCCGATCCGGCGGCGGCCGTAGTCCACGGCAGCGGTGCGCTCCATGGGGGGAGTGTACGGCCCGGGTTCGGCAAGTGGCTGAAACGCGCCGCCGCCGCCTCCGCTCATCCCCACGAGCCGCGAGGGCCACGGAGACCTGTCCCGTGGCCAACTCCCTCGCGGCGTGATTCTCCTTCTTGCGTGCGAACTCCTGCTGGGGGGCGCGGCGTGGCCCGGACACGGGCCGGGCGCCCCCGCCGCCCGGGGTGGCCTCCCATTCCCCGTCAGCGGCCTTGGCGGCGAAAATACGCGCGCGCATTTCGCCCAATTCGCGCAGGACATCGGCCTGCGGGTTGCTTTTGCGGACCACGGCGCAGCGCACCCTTTCCACATCAGCCGCCAGCCCCGCATCCCCAGCCACGGCGCGGGCACGGGTCAGGGCCAGATGTTCCCAGACCCATGCCTGCGTCATCTGGTAATCACGAAACGACGCCAGCGAGGTCGCAACCGGCCCCTGCGTGCCAGAGGGGCGCAACCGCATGTCGACCTCGTATAACCGCCCCTGCGCCATCTGCGCCGTCATCGCCGTGACCAATGCCTGCGTCAGACGCGCATAATAGGCCCGCGCAGCCAGCGGGCGGCGGCCCTCGCTTGCCTCAACCCCATCAGCATCATAGATCACGATCACATCCAGATCCGAGGAGGCATTCAGGCGCGCCGCGCCCAAACTGCCCATGCCCAACACCATGGCCCCGCGCCCCGGCGCATCGCCGTGTTTCAACGCAAACTGCGCCAGAACCTGCGGATAGAGCGCCGCCAAGGATGCGCTTGCCAGATCGGCATATTGCCCGCCTGCCTCTTCTGATCCGATCAACCCGCGCAGGTGATGCACACCGATGCGGAAATGCCATTCCTTGGCCCAACGTCGGGCCGCATCCAGTTTGCTTTCGTAATCTTCCTCGCGGGTCAGGATCGCTGACAATTCATCGGTCAGGGCCCCCGCACCCGGCCAATCGGCAAAGAAACCGCCGCCAATCACCGCATCAAACACACCGGCATTGCGCGACAAATACCGCGCCAATGCGGGTGCGGTCCCCGAAATATCCACCAGCAAATCAATCAGTTGCGGGTTGGCATCGAACAGCGAAAACACCGGCACCCCTGCGGGCAGCCCCCCCAGAAACCCGTCAAACGCCAGCAGGGCATCATCGGGGCGCGCCGTATCGCGCAACCGCGACAGGATTTCAGGGCGCAGGCGATCGAAAATTTCCACCGCGCAGGCCGAACGCAACGCCGGATAGCTTTTCCAACGCTGTGTCACC
>JARGNS010000210.1 GCA_029213105.1 Planctomycetota bacterium | reverse complement strand
CGCCGCCGGCGCCGGCGGCTCGTCCCGGGGTTGCGCGCCCCCCCTTCCAGCCGCCGCCGGCACCCACGCCGGGCGCGGTCGAGGAGATCCCGTTCGTGGGGGCGGGCCGCCCGGAGGGGGACCAGCCCGTCGAGCCCGGGGACTTCCTCTTCGACGTGGCGCGCCCCGGGGGCGGCATCCGCCGCGTGGATGCAGCCGAGGCCGGGGAGGGCGTGGATGCCTGGGTGTTTCTCGGCACGCCGCGCATGCATCGCACGGCGTACACCGAGGACGGCGCGCAGGTCGAGGCCCTCACCATCAAGGCCAACAACATCGTGGCCTGGGTCGACCGGGCCAAGGCCCTGGAGTCGGGCGACGTCATGGGCCTGCCCCTGGGCGGCGGGGGGGCGGCGGGCGAGGGACGCCAGAGCACCTCGATCATTCCGCAGGCGCTCCTCGGTGTGTACGCCGAGGGGGCGGTGAAGATATCCTTTGGCTCCATCTCGTTCGAGGCTGAGGAGCTCTACATCGAGCCGCACACCTACCGTGCCCTCATGCGGAAGGTCCGCGTGGATGGACGCTCGATCGGCGTCGGCGCGGTCGAGGAACCGCTCGCCGTGAACGTACGCGCCGAGCGCGCGCGCATCGTCTCGCGCGGCCTGACCGTGTTCGACAATGCCGAGATGGCGACGAGTCGCCACGACGACCGCATCTACCTGCAGCTGCGCAGCCTGACCGCCGAGGAACTCCAGGAGGCGCTCGATGAGAACGGCGTGGCGCGCACCGAGATCATGGGGTTCTACGCGGACTCCTCGCAGTGGTACAGCGGTCGGACATTGACCCTGCGGGGCGAGCGGTTGCCCCTGCTCGTGCTGCCGCGTGTGGACTTCGGATTCTCGGAGACCACCGAGGCCTTCACCTCGCCGATCCGCAGCCTGGATGCAGGCAACAAGGGGGAGGTGGGGCGCCATATCGGCCTGGATCTGCAGTTCCCCATCGGACCTTCTCGCGCGCCCTGGTTCACCCTCTGGGGTGGACCGCGGGCGTATTCCAAGCGCGGCGTCGGCGGCCTTCTGGGCGCGGAGTGGAACCACACGGAGGCGGGGCGTCCGGTGCGCACGCAAGGTGACGTCGAGACCTGGGGGGTGTTCGACAACCGCAGCTTCGACAGCGACGACTACGTGGCCCCGCACGACTTCCGCTGGCGCGTGGTCTCCGAGAGCCGAACGCAGTTCGGACGTGATCTCACGGTGGATCATGAGTTCAGCGAGTTCAGCGACCGCGGCGTGAACAACGAGTTCTTCGAGCGCGACGATCTCCACCACAAGGATCGTGAGTCCTACCTGCGTGCGCGCTGGCAGCCGCGTGTGCCGGGCAACCTCGTGGTCACGCTCGATGGCAAGTGGCATCAGCGTGACTTCGTGACCGAGACGACGCAGATGCCCGAGGTCGGCGTGTGGCTCGTGCCGCTGCCCCTGCTGCGGCCGCGTCGGCGCGGCGGGCTCTCGCTCGACCTCACCACCATCACACGCGCCGGCTACCTGGGGCGTCGCTACGACGAGATCCTGCCCGATACGGACTACGAAGCCTGGCGCCTGCACAGCGACACCCTGCTGAATGCCGGCGTGGACCTCGGGGACGTACGCCTGACGGCGCACGTGGGCGCGTCCGGTTCCGTCTACGCCGGACGCACGGACGACGGCAAGGACCTCGAGCGTGCCGCGCTGCTGACGGGCCTGCGCGCGAACCTGCAACTCTGGCGGGTCTTCCAGCGCAGCGGGGGCTGGCTCGAGCTCAACGGCCTGCGGCATGTCGTCGACATGGACGCGGAGCTGTACGGGCGCTTCTTCGACAGCCACGAGCCTGCCGATGTGCCCTACTTCGACCTGCACGAGTCCGAGCGCGAGCGAACGTCCGTCGTGGGGCGCTGGCGCAACCGGCTGCAGACCCGGCGCAAGGGCAGCGAACGCGAGCTTGCCACACCCGAGTCGGGCACGCCCATCCTCAGCGACCTGCGTACGGTGGCGGACCTCGAGATCGGTGTGCGCTACTTCGCCGACAACAAGGGGCCCTTCGGGCTGGAGTCTTCCGGGGACGTGGAGTGCCGCTTCTACGGCGAGGTGAAGCCGGGACTGGAACTCTCGGGCGAGATCGACATCGACTTCGACCGCGGCGTCCAGACGGGGTTTGTCGGGGCCGGCTGGCGTACGGAACTCAGGGACAGGCCGTTCTCGTTGTTCGCCGGGCACCGCTACGTGAAGAACGAGAGCGCCTCCTTGACGGGGGATGCGTCGTGGCGCTTCAGCGATCGCTACGCCGTCCTGGCCCGCGCGACGTACGACTTCGACCAGGGCGAGGACAACCTGCGATTGATCTTTCGGCGCTACAGCGACGACCACATCATCGTTTTCGGGTTCAATGTGCGCAACCGAGACGACTTCGGCGTCGAGTTCTCGTTCGAGCCCGCCATCGGTGGCCGCACGACGGAGGGCCCGGGGGCGTTCAAGGACTTCCCGAACACCGACCCCTGGGGGAGCTTCCGCCGATGAGCACCACGACGGCCGTATTCGCAGGCACCTTCGATCCCGTCACCAACGGGCATGTGGACCTGGTGCTCCGCGCTCGACGCCTCTTCCCGCGCGTCATCGTCTCGGTCGTGCGGGGCACGGACACGCTCTTCGACGAGGCCGAGCGCATTGCCCTGCTGACCGAGGCCCTGGCGGAGATCGACGGGCTCGTGATCGAGGGCTTCACGGGGCTGGTGGTGGAGCAGGCCCGCCGCCATGGCGCGGCCGCCCTGGTGCGCGGCATGCGCAGCTTCCAGGACTGGGACTACGAGACCCAGATGGCCTTCGCCAACCGGGGGTTGGCCGACGAGATCGACACGGTCTTCCTGCCGCCGTCACCGGGCATGACGAACATCTCCTCGTCGCTCGTGCGCGAGGTGGCCAGCCTGGGCGGCGACGTGAGTGGCTGGGTGCCGCCGCACGTGGGGCGGGCGCTGCAGGCCAAGCTCCAGGGCTGATCGCGGCCAGGGGCTGATCCTTGCGGCCCCTGGGTGCCCTCGGCCATGCGCTCGGGTACCCTGTACGATCCGCCCGACGAAGCCTATCGGAGCCCCGGAATGTCCCGATTCCTGCGCCTTGCCCTGCCTCTGCTCGCCCTCGTGCTCCTGGTCGCCTCGAGCGGCCACGCGAACGATGACAAGAAGACGTTCTCGTACTCCGACAACGGCTACGTCCAGCTCGATCCGGCACACGCCAGCCTCTACCGCCGCAACGACGAGCGCTTGATCGTCGCCCTGCAGGAGTGCCTGACGACGCTGGATCCCGCCACGGGCAAGGCTCGTCCCGGCGCCGCCGACAGCTGGTCCGTGGCCGCCGATGGCCGCACCTGGACCTTCAAGCTGCGCCAGGACGCCGTCTGGAGCGACGGCAGCCCCGTCACGACCAAGGACTTCATCCGGGCCTGGCACCGCGTGATGGACCCCTTCACCGAGTCCGAGTGGTCGTGGCTCTACCGGCCCATCCAGGGCTGCGGGATCATCCGCGATCAGTACGCGCGCGCGGCGGGCTTCAGCGAGCTGCGCACGGCCATCAGGGAACTCCTGGCCAGCAATCCGAACGGCATCCCCGGCGAGGATCTCAATCTCGCGCTGGACGACACCGGTGTGCGTCCCTTCCTCATCGGGGTGAAGTCCCGCTCCGTGAAGCGCCTGCTCAAGTGGAAGGATGGGGACGAGTTCCCGCCGGAGTCCGCCAAGCTGGTCATCGACGCGCTGAAGAAGGAGCGCCGCAAGGCCAAGGGCCAGTGGAAGGACCGCCTCGAGGTCTTCGGCAAGCAGGGCTCGGGACTGCACGCGGCCGATGACCACACGCTCGTCGTCATCACGACCGGGGACGTGCCGTACTTTCCCGAGCTGGTCGCACGCTCTGCCTTCGCGCCCCTGCACAAGAGCACCGAGAAGCTGCGCTCCGGGGCCTTCGAGGTGGGGGGCTACGTCAACAACGGCCCGTTCGTCCTCCAGGGCCGTGGCGCCAAGCCGCCGGAGGGGCAGGAGAGCGAGCGCGTGATGTCCGTCGTCGAGCTCGTGCGCAACGCAAAGTACAACGGCCCGAACCAGGCCAAGGTCGATCGCATCATCTGCAAGACCGACCTCTCGCTGCACGTCCCCGCCGAGGAGGACATGTTCCAGTTCGAGCCCGGCAAGCTGCAGTGGGTCAACGCGACCTGGCCCGAGTGGCCCAAGAAGAAGCTGCGCAAGAAGATCGAGGGCCTCAAGGGCTTCACGGCGCGTGATACGCCGCGCATCCTCTATCTGCGCTTCCGCTGCGACCGCGCGCCGTTCCGCGACAAGGAGGCCCGCAAGGCCTTCGCGCTCGCCATCAACCGCGAGGCCTGCGCCGCGCGCTTCTGGCCCAAGGCCCAGCCCGCCAAGCGTCTCGTGCCCAACGGCATCGCGGGGCGCGTCGAGGGCGTCTCCTGCCCGTCGTCCAACATGGGCGCGGCCAAGGCGGCCTTCAAGGCCGCTGGCCTGGACAGTGACACGTGGGTCGAGATCGGCTACGGCGAGGCGCCCGGGCAGGACGAGGTCGTCCGTACGCTCATGGCCAGCTGGAAGAAGAACCTCGGTATCGAGCCGGGGCTGAGCATCCAGGCCGACAATGACGTCCGCAAGGTCATCCGTGCCGGCAAGTACTACGTCATGCTCACCGAGTTCCGCGGTGCCGTGAACGATCCCGCCGCCTACCTCGAGCCCCTGCACTCCAAGGACGCCGACAGCGGCCTGGGCTGGTACGACGAGGCCTACGATGCCCTGATCGACGCCGCCCGCGACCCGCAGACCGCGCTCGAGGATCCCGACGACTGGCTCGAGACGGTGGGCGTCCCGAGCCTCAAGGGAGCCCTGGATGCCGCCAAGTCCGGTCGTGATGGGCGCCTGCGCCTGCGCCGCGAGGCCCTGGCCGCCGCGGAGCGCCGCCTGCTGGACGAGTACGTGATCGTCCCGATCCTCTTCCTGCGGGAAGCGACGCTCCTGGGCGACGCCAAGGGCCTCGGGACCGAGGAGGCACGTCGCAACCCCGGCTTCGTAGGCTCCCTCGTCAGCGTCGAACGCTGATCGGCGGGCCTGCTGGGTGCGAGCAGGCCACTTCGTCACCCTCGCGTGGCAGCCCACGCCACGGGTTCCTCATCGGCCTTCCGCTCCCCATCGGACCCGCCGATCGTCAACGGACGATTCCAGGGCGGTGCTCGACAGGCAGGCCCGCCGAGGGCCAGCGTGCGAATCGAGGGCGGTCCGTCTACTGACGCGTGTGACGGCTGCGGCAGCGCCGCGGGCAGGACGGGGGGGCACGCTCGCTGTCGGTGATTCGGTCGCCGCGCGCGAGGTCGGGACGGTTCCGCCGCGCACCGTCCGCTGGTAGGATCCCCATCCCACGGCCTGAGGAGGGCTGGATGTACCGCAATCTTCTGGGGATCGGCTGCGTCTTCGCCGTAGCGCTCATCCTGGTCGGCATCACCTTCTCCGCCAGCAAGGAGGAGGCGGCCGACTTCCGTTTCGTAAACGGCAGCGAGCCGAAGAGCCTCGATCCGCACGTGATCACGGGCCAGCTCGAGGGCCGGATCGTCGACTCGATCTTCGAGGGGCTCACCTATCGCGACCCCAAGACGCTCAAGCCCCAGCCGGGCTGCGCGGAGTCGTGGACGATCTCACCCGACAAGAAGACCTACACGTTCCGCATGCGCAAGGAGGCGCGCTGGAGCGACGGCACGCCGATCACCGCGCATGACTTCGCGTGGTCGTGGAAGCGGCTGCAGGACCCGAACCTGGGCGCCGAGTACGCCTACATCCTGCATGTCGTCAAGTGGGCGGAGGTCTACAACCTCTACGCCGGCCACGTCGAGCGCCTCACCGGGGCCCTGGGCGAGGAGGACGCCTCGATCGTGGGCGCGCTGGAGAAGCTCCGGGCGGCCAACCCCGAGGGGGTCGAGCCCACGGCCTGGCAGAAGTGGCTCGGCGCGCAGCACGTCAACGACGTCATCAAGGGCACCCCGGATGCGGTGCTCCAGGCCGCCGTCAACGAGCGCGCCAACGTGGTGGACGCCGCGCGCCTGGAGGCCATCCAGGCCGCGCTGGTCAAGGAGGCCGCGCGGCGTAGCGAGCAGGCCACCTACGCCGAGGAGCACTTCGGCGTCGACGCCGGCGTCTACGCCAAGGATGACGAGACGCTGGTCGTCGCGCTGAATGCCCCGACGCCCTACTTCCTCGAGCTGACGGCGTTCTACTCCGCCCATCCCGTCCCGCGCCACTTGCTCGAGCGCCTCGCGCGCGAGAAGAAGGAGCGCGGGGAGGACGGGGGCAAGGAGGACTGGTTCCTGCCGCAGAACATGGTGTCCAACGGCCCGTTCCGCCTCAGTATCTGGCGCGTCAACGAGAAGATCCGCATCGAGCGCAGCGAGACCTACTGGAACAAGGACTCGATCAAGGTCGGCATCATCGACGCCTTCCCCTACGAGAACACCAATACGGCACTCAACGTCTACCTCACCGGCGGTGCGGACTGGACGCCGACCTATCCGGTCTCGATCGTGGGCACGCTCAAGGACCGACCCGACTTCCGCAGCAACCCGGGCATGGTCGTCTACTACTACCGCTTCAACTGCACCAAGCCGC
>JARGNS010000209.1 GCA_029213105.1 Planctomycetota bacterium | reverse complement strand
GGCCACGGGCGCCTGGCCCAAGACGATCGAGGAACTCAAGAAGGGTTCCGGCAACGACCGTCTCCCGCCGCTGACGCGCGATATCAACGATGGCTGGGACCGTCCCTTCGTCTACACGCCGGGGGCGGACGACAAGGCCGCGCCCACGCTGGCTTCGAACGGTCCCGACGGTGACGCCGGCACGGCCGACGACGTCCGCATCACCCTCGACGCCGACGAGATCACCGTGACGCCCGGTCCGGGGCTCGCGGCGTTCACCCAGTCCGATCTGCGTGATGCCTGGGATCGTCCGCTGCGCGTGGCCCTGCGTCGTGCCCAGCCGCCGACCTGGCGCGTGACGAGTGGCGGCGCCGATGGCGACTTCGCCACCGCCGAGGACAACCTCGTCTCGGGCAACGCGCGCGAACTCGAGGCGTTCTTCTCGAGCCTGCGCTCGGAGTACACCGAGGATGCCAAGCGCGTGTTCGAGACGCTCTTCGTGCACCTGCCGCTCGTGACGGACGCGGCCATGCGCCGCCTCTGGGAGGCCTACCCCCAGTTCCGCCCGACGGACGAGGAGCAGCTCTTCCAGGACTGGCGCGCCTACCGTGGCGACGTGTTCTACAAGGCGGAGGATCCGGCCGACCCGACGAGCGGCCACGGTGCCGAGCTCGTCAAGGAGGTCGCGCCCGAGGCCACGGCCACGCTCGTCCCGGCCAAGGACGTCTTCCCGGCCGAGCTCTCCAAGCCCGACGCCCCGAAGAAGGACGAGGAGCCCAAGGACGGCGACGATCCCAAGACGGACGACGCGGATCCGGACGCCGAGGACCGCAAGGTCTTCCTCGACAAGGGCTGGCGCGAGATCGTCATCCGCCAGAAGTTCTTCGAGCAGCTGATGAACGACGTGCTCACGCGCGTGCGCGACAGTGCCGCCGCCGCGAGCAAGGCGCAGGCCGCCCTCGCGCGTTGGGAGTCGGCCAAGGAGACCACGGAGAAGGCCCAGAAGGCCTGGGATGCCGAGTGGAAGGGCAAGGAGGCCGAGGCCTCCCAGCCGCGCCCCGCCGACTTCGCCGACGCCAAGCCGGAAGTCCCCGCCGAGCTGACGCTCGCGGGTGTCCTCAAGGACGAGCTCGGCGAGCTCGTGGCTTCGGGTAGCGACAAGACGCCGGCCGCGATCCAGTACTGGAAGACGCCCAAGCCGATGACCCGCGAGGAGTACGAGGCCAACGCGAACTTCGGTACGGGCCTGCAGTTCGAGCTGAACCGCCTCAAGGCGGACGGCGACTACAACTCGGTGCCGGCGCAGCTCTTCACGCGCCTGACCAAGGTGCTCGTGCGCCGCATCGCGTACCAGCCGCAGCGCCAGCTCGAGTACGACGAGGTCAAGGACAAGGTCTTCGACCGCTGGGTCGAGCGCCGCCAGATGATCCGTGCGGGCGATCGCCTGAAGAATCTCCAGGAGGCGCTCGAGAAGGCGGCCTCCGACCTCGGCGACGACGCCACGGACGAGGCCAAGGCCAAGGCTGCGGCCGACGCGCTGGCCGCCTGGTCGAAGGCGGAGGGCGTGGAGCCCGTCGTGGAGACCACGGGCCTGTTCATCGGCAACACCCCGCCGCCGGCGATCGAGGTGACGGACGCGATGGACGCAGCCACCAAGGCTGCGACCGAGCGCCGCAACTTCGTCTGGCGCCAGGGCTACGCCACGGTGAAGCCGGTGCAGTCGCGCCAGGACACCACCTCCGCGGAGCCGGGTACGTTCGGCCGTCGCGTCCTCATGGATCCCGTCCGTGACGAAGAGGGCACGGGCTTCGCGTTCCTGGTCCGTGTGGCCGAGCGCCAGTACCCGTCCAAGCACGAGTTCTCGCCGCGTCGCTACGTGGAGTTCCTGAGCCAGGCGGTGTTCGGCGATCGTCGCCAGTTCACGAAGAACCTGCGTGACCAGGAAGGTCGCTACAACCAGACGCTCGCGCACTGGTTCGACGACATGGAGTGGATGCAGGCGAAGTTCGACCTGCAGACCAACTCCGAGCTCAACGTCCTCGAGAAGCGCACCCGCAAGTAGGGGGACTGGCTCGTGGCTGCGCCGCGGGCCAGTCGTCTACGGGATCGGGTCGTGCCCGCCGCCGCCGCCCGGGCGGCAGCGCAGGAGGCGGCCTGCCGTGAGCCACAGGCCCCGCAGGGGGCCGTGGCGCGTGATGGCCTCCACGGCGTATTGCGAACACGTCGGCTCGAAGCGACACGCGGCGGGGATCAGGGGCGAGAGCACGGCCTGGTAGCCGCGCAGCAGCAACACGAGGATGGCGCGGATCATGACCGCCGCCGGCGGCGGGGCCCCGGGGCGTGCGCACGCTCGGGGGCGGCCGCGAGATCTCGTCGGATCGCCTCCAGCGAGGGCTCGTCGAGCCCCCGGCGGGGCGCCACGAAGACGTCCACGGCGCCCAGGTCCGCACGCAGATTGCGGAAGGCCTCGCGGACCAGGCGCTTGAAGCGATTGCGCCGCACCGCGTTGCCGTACTTGCGCGGCGCGGCCACGCCGAGGCGGGCCTGGCCCTGATCGTTGGGGCAGATTCGCACCAGGATCTGCCCCCCGGGATGGACACGCCCCTCCCGCAGCACCCGCTGGAAGTCAGCAGGGTGGCGGAGCCGGGCGGCATGGGGGTAGTCGGCACGGGCCATGCAGGGATCCTACGATCCCAACCGGTTCAGGGGAGGACGCTGCAGAGGCGTCACTCTGCTTCCGACCTTGTAGGATCGCGGGCCTTACGGCCCTCCGCCATGAAGCAAACAAGAGCCCAACATCCCGAGACAACGCCGCGGCCGCATGCCGGCGGCATGGCGCTGCCACTCGTCCTCGCCCTGGGCGCCGGCTGCAGCAGCTCCCCCGGCAACGATGCCGCGATCACCGAGCAGCCGTCGATGGCCGAGGTGCAGCTTCCGGAGGCCGGCTCCGATCCGTACATGCAGCAGGTGCGTGCCCTGGCCCATGCCGACTTCGAGGTCCGCACCCGCGCCGCACGCACCCTGGTGGCGGCCGGGCCCGAAGCGCTGCCCGCCCTCGGCCGCGCGGGGGACCTGCAGGTGCCCGTCCCCGGGGGCCTGAAGGTCAGCGCCACGCAGAGCGTGGTGCGCGCCATCGTCGCCGAGGCGGACGTGAAGCGTCTGGACGAGCACCTGGGCAGCCCCTGGCCGATCGTGCGGCAGGCGGCGGCCTCCGAGATCGGCGAGCGTGACCAGTGGGGCTCGATCCCGCGGCTGATCGAGCGTCTCGACGACGGGGAGCGCGAAGTCCGGGCGGCCTCCGCCGCCTCCTTGCGCCGGCTCACCAACCAGTGGTTCGGCTATCGCGCCTCGGCCTCCGTCGGACGCCGGCGCACGGCCGCCGACCGCTGGCGGCAGTGGTGGACCCTCGAGGGGCGCGTCCTGCGGCGGGACGACGGAACGACGCCGGCGATCGCGGATCGTCGCCCTCGCTGAGGCGCTCCGCGTACCATCACGCCGTGCCGGGACGCTTCCTCTACTACACGAACGTGCTTGTCCGCCTGATTCCGGAGGACGACTACGCGCTCTATCTCGAGGCCCTCGCCGAGGCCCTGCCGATCGAGGTGGCGGCTACCGATGCCAGCGGCCGCGTGATTGTCTGGAACGGTGCGCTCTCGCGCGTGGCGGGCACACGCGAGCAGGCGGTCGGGCGTCCGCTCTTCGAGGCGCTCCCGTGGCTGGCGATGGACCCGAACCTGGATTGGGCGGAGCTGCTGGAGGATGTCCTCGCGGGCGGTGGCGCACGTACGTTTCCGCGCCACCCTCTCGGGCCGCGCGTCGTGCGGGCCACGATCGGCCCCATGGTGGGCCGGGGCGGACGGGTGCTGGGCTCGGTCCTCTCGTTCGAGGACATCACGTCCGGTGCCCGTGCGGCCGAGCAGCGTCGCATGCGCGACCGCACCGAGGCGGTGCACTCGCTGGGGGAGAGCCTGGCCCACGAGATCCGCAATCCGCTCAACGCCATGAGCCTGAACCTGCAGCTGCTGCGTGAGACGCTCGACGACGAGCACGTCGAGCGCGCGGACCTGGTACGCCGCGCCGAGAAGGCCTTGGCGGAGTCCCGCCGCTTGGAGCAGCTCATCACGCATCTCCTCGAGGTGAGTCGAGGCGGGGCCCTGCAACTCACCTCGGCGCGCATCGACCCGCTCATCGCCGGCGTCGTGGGGCGTCTCGAGGGCTTCGCGGAGACCCATGGCTGCCGGGTGCAGGTGCGCCCGGGGTCGACACGCCAGCTGTCGCTCGACACAGTGCGCATCGACCGGGCCATCGAGAACGTCGTGCGCAATGCCATCGAGGCCGCAGCCGAAGGCGGGCATCACGTCTGGATCTCCACGCGCGACGATCCCCACAGCAGCGTCATCATCGTGGAAGACGACGGGCCGGGCATCAAGCCGCAGGACCTCTCGCAGGTCTTCGTGCTCTACACCACGGGCAAGCGTGGAGGTTCGGGCCTCGGCCTGCCGCTCGCGCGCGAGGACCTGCGTCGGCACGGCGGTGAGATCGAGGCCAAGGGCCGTCACGGCGGCGGTGCCCAGTTTCTCATCTACCTCCCGTCGGGTGATCGGGAGACGTCCTCCGGGACGGATCGCGGCCCCAACTTCGTGGACGCCTAGCCCATGCCGCGCATCCTGATCCTGGAAGACGAGGCCAATGCCCGGGAGGCCCTCGGCGAGGTCTTCGCCGGAGCCCACGACGTCGACCTCGCGGCCGACGTGGACGAAGCCGTGGCGCTGTTCGATGCGGCGACCCCCGATGTGGTCCTGACCGATGTCGTGCTGCCCGGGGACCGTGACGGGCTGGACTTCCTGCGCCATGTGAAGGCCGAGCGGCCGGACGTGCCGGTCATCATCATGACGGCCTACGGCAGCATCCAGAAGGCCGTGCGTGCGATGGCCGATGGCGCCCACGACTTCCTGGAGAAGCCGCTCGACCTCACGCGCTTGCGCAACCTCGTCGCGAGCACGATCGGCCAGACGGCCTCCGCGGGGTCCTCGGCCGCGAAGCGCGCGGAGATGTCCCGGGGCGAGGTCCCCGAGGGCTTCATTGGAAGCGCGCCCTCGATCCTGGCGATCTTCCGCACGGTATCGAAGGTCGCCCCGACGAATGCGACGGTGCTCATCCTGGGCGAGTCCGGTACGGGCAAGGAACTCGTGGCGGAGGCCCTGCACCACGCAAGCCGTCGTGCCGACGGACCGTTCGTGAAGGTGAACTGCGCGGCGCTGCCCGAGAGCCTGCTCGAGAGCGAGTTGTTCGGGCACATGAGGGGCGCCTTCACCGGCGCGGTGAAGGACCGTCCCGGGCGCTTCGAAGCGGCCCATGGCGGCACGATCTTCCTGGACGAGGTCGGGGAGGTCCCGGCGCACACGCAGGTGAAGCTCCTGCGCGTGCTGCAGGCCCGGGAGATCGAGCGCGTGGGGGACAACCTTCCGCGGGCGGTGGACGTGCGCATGATCGCCGCGACGAATGCCGACCTGGAGGAGGCCGTCCGCAAGGGCGTCTTCCGCGACGACTTCTACTTCCGGTTGAAGGTGATCACGATCCGCATGCCGGCCCTGCGCGAGCGTCGCTCCGACATCCCGGCACTCGCGGAGCACTTCCGCGTGATGTACACCACGCGTCACGAGCGTGACGTGCGCGGCTTCGATCCGCAGGCGTTGACCATGCTGCGCGAGTACGACTGGCCGGGCAACGTCCGGGAGCTCGAGAACACCATCGAGGCGGCCGTCGTGCTGGCCGAGGGTGACCTCATCACCGAGGACGTGCTACCCGAGGAGCTTGGCGGCGGCCACAGCGTCGAGGACCTGCCCGATGGCGACGTGATCGCCATCCGCGCCGGCACCTCCCTGCCAGACGCGGAGCGTGCGATCATCGTCGACACCCTGCAGCGCTGTGGCGGCAACAAGACGGCCGCCGCGCGCATCCTCGGCATCGGTCTGCGCACCCTGTACCGCAAGCTCGATCAGTACGAAGCCGACGATGGCCTGGCCGCCGTCGACGGCTCGACGTCCTAGCCCTTTCTCGCCCATCCCCGTGTTCGGGAGGTGCCCATGCGGCATGTGTTCTTCATCCTTGTCGTGTTCTTCGTCGGCTGGTGGGTCGGGGGCCGAGAGCCCGCGCCCGTCTCGGCGGCCGGCGGCCCGCCGGACTTCACCCAGGTCGTCCAGCGCGTGGACCCGGGCATCGTGCGCGTCACGGTGCGCAGCTCGACGGCCTCGCAGAAGCGCTCACGCGACGACGGTGTCGGCGCGGGCTTCGTCGTGGACGCCGGTGGGCTCATCCTCACGAGCCGGCACGTCGTGAGCGGCGCCCAGCGCGTCGTCGTGACGGTGCCGGGCCATGGCGTCGTGGACGCGACGGGCGGGGGGCCGGACCCCGCGCCCGACACGGCCCTGCTGCGCGTGAACCTGCGTGGCCTGACCGTCGTGCCCACGGGCAACCCGCGCTCCCTGCGCGTGGGGCAGTGGGTCCTGGCGTGCGGCAGTCCCTACAACATGCCCAACTCCTGGTCCGTGGGCATCGTGAGTGGCCTCGGCCGGTCCAACGTGGGGGTGGGGCCGCGCTCGATCGCGGACTTCATCCAGACGGATGCGGCCGCGAACCTGGGCAACTCCGGCGGCCCGCTGCTCGATGGCGACGGG
>JARGNS010000208.1:3798-6663 GCA_029213105.1 Planctomycetota bacterium | reverse complement strand
GATGGCCCATCTCGTGCAGTACCTGGGCCAGGGCGTACGCCTGGGAGCTCTTGGACTTCTTGGCCAGGGCGAGCACCTGGTCGCCGCCGATCTCCAGGTAGGCGGCGTTGCCGAGCGCACGCAGCGCGGCGAGGCGCGCGTTGATGTCGGCGTCGCTCGTGCCACGGTCCAGGAGGAACGTGAAGCTCTCCTTCGTGCCCACCTCGCCCATGAGCTTGATCGTCGCCGTGCGCTCGGCGTACGGCTTCTTGCGCTCGTCCTCGAAACGCGTGCGCAGTTCCTTCCAAGGGATCGTGGGCTTCGTCCGCGTCACCCCCGCAGCGGTTGGGTTGGTGTCCACCCATGCGCGCGGCGGGGACGGCGGCACGGTCTTCGAGCGGCGGAATTCGAGGGCGTGGCCCGAGCGGCTGACGAGGTGCGCCGTCCAGCCCTCCTGGCCGACGCGGAACGGCTTGCCCGGGAACACACGCTCCGGGGCATCGCCCGTGAGCTGGTAGCGCTGATCGCCATTCAGGTCGATGAAGATGCGGTCCCGCTTCTCGTCGTCGAAGGCGGCATCGAAGCTGTGGTCGGCGAGCGCGCAGTGGCGCAGGCGTCCGCCGAGCACGACCGTGCCGCGGCGTGAGATTCGCGCGTACACCGTGACGTAGTCATCCCCCTTGGCGGGGATGTGGGAGAACACGAGCGGGATCGGCACCGGCTCGCTCTCGCCCTCGTACGGCGCGAGGATGGTCTGCCGCCGGATCCAGTTGGCCCCGGAACGCGTGAGGCCGAACTCCTTCTCGTCCTTGAGGTCGTCGTCGAAGTCGTGGTCGACCCACAGCCGCGGGTTCTCGGCGTCGACGTCGAACGCAAGCAGGAGTCCCTTCTCGGAGCCGGCCATGCGGATGCGCGCGTAGCGCGGCGCACGCAGGTCGGGCAGGGGCTCGACCCCCACGGGGGGCTGACCCTTGAAGGGAACGCGCCCCGCGCTCGCGGCGCCCACGGTGCGAGGCTCCCAGTCCAGGTGCACGCTCAGGATGTCCTCGTCTTCGGCCCCGGCAGCGCAAGCCAGGGCGAGGAGCAGCAGGAGGGGGAGGACGCGGAGCACGGGGCGGAGTCTAACGAAGGGGGGCGATCGAGGCATGCCCCCGGGTAGGATCCGCGTGTGCTTCCCTGCCCCCGCTGCGATGTCCGCATGAAGCGCCGACCGGCCCCGGGCGGCGTGACCTGGTCGTGCCCCCGCTGCGACGGCCGTACGGCCACGTTCGGCCTGCTCCGCAAGGCCTTCGAGCCCCAGACGCTCCAGGGGATCGTGCAGCGGGCGGCCGCCCCGGAGGCGGCCGCGGGGGTCCGCTGCCCCTCCTGCCTCAAGGGCATGGCCGAGGTGACCCTGCGGACGCCGGACGGCTATCAGGAACTGGATGTCTGCCGGCCGTGCAACTTCGTCTGGTTCGATCCAGGCGAGTACCACGCGCTGGCGAGCAGCGTACGGGGGCCTTCGCCGGGGGCGTCCCTGCGCGACGCCGCCGAAGCGCCCCTGCGCGACCCGAGGGCGATCGAAGCCGTGGCCCGCATGAAGCTCGCGCAGCATCAAGAAGCCAAGAACGCGGCGCGTCGGACGCCAGACGCCGGCTGGAAGTGGCTGCCCGGACTGCTCGGCATGCCGGTCGAGTTCGATGATCACGAGCCGGCGAGCGTGCCGGTCTACACCTTCGTGCTCGTGGGCCTCGTCTCCCTGGTGAGTGCCTGGGTCATTCTCAGCGGCTCGATGGAAGGCGTGTTCGATCGCTACGGCTTCAAGCCGAGTGATCCCTGGCGCCTCGGCGGGCTGACGGCGTTGACGGCGTTCTTCCTGCACGCCGGCTGGATGCATCTGATCGGCAACATGTACTTCCTGTGGGTCTTCGGAGACAACAGCGAAGACGTCATGGGACCGCGGCGCTATCTGCTGCTGATCCTGCTCGCCACACTGATGGGCTCCCTGCTGCACGCGCTGGTGACGGACACACCCGAGATCCCTGCGGTCGGAGCGAGCGGCGGCATTTCCGGCGTGATCGCGTACTACGCGCTGCGCTTCCCCCGCATGCGCATCGGCGTGCTGTTCTTCTTCATCTGGTGGCTGCGCATCCCCTCGCGGATCGCACTCGCCCTCTGGGTCGCGATGCAGCTCTACGGCGCGTTCGTGGTGGAGGGCAACATCGCGTACATGGCCCATCTCGGTGGGGCCCTGATCGGTGTTGCGTTCTTCGCGCTGGACCGCGTGCGCGGCGAGTCGCCGCCCCCGCCAACCCGTGGTGGCCCGAGCTCGCGCTATCCCGGTCGCGGGGACCGCTACAAGGGGGCCAAGGGACGCTACGCGAGCGGGGAAGCCCACGCGTCACGCTACGGAAAGCGCTCCTAGCACCAGCCCTACGTCTGGACGTAGAGGTCCTTCAGGCGTCGCACGGTGGCGGGTGCGTGTCCGGCGTAGTGGTTGTTGACGTAGACCAGCGTCTTGCGCCCCTGCTTCACCATGTCCGCGATGAGGCGCGCCCAGCGGTGCATGCGGCCATCGTGGGGGATGACCTCCTTCTCCCACGTCGTGGTGATCTTCTCGATCTGCTTGCGGTCGCCCAGCAGCCGGATGTAGCACTCCGGGCCCGTGGCCACGTCGAAGCGCTCCATCACCTCGTCCCCGTGGGGCATCCACGCCTGGTCCACGAGCGTGAAGCTGACGGTGCTCTCGCGGCAGATGTCGAACAGCGCCGGCTTCAGCCAGGCTTTGTTGCGGATCTCCAGCGCGTAGCGGAAGCCCTCCTTCGGTAGGTCACGCAGGCAAGGGCGCAGGCGCTCGAGGACCGGGCCCTCGGGGGGGACCGCCGCGCGGGTGGGGTCGGGGGCCTG
>JARGNS010000208.1:0-3788 GCA_029213105.1 Planctomycetota bacterium | reverse complement strand
AGCTTGGGGCCCATGCGCGCCATGGTCTCGAGGAAGACGTCGCGGTCCTGGTAGGTCGCGTCGGGGTCCAGCACCCGCGTGGGGTCCGGCGTGTGCGTCTTGCCGGCATGCACGATGGACTTCGGGAACTTGGCCGACAGGACGAAGCCCTCGGGGACCTTCTCGCGCCAGCCGTCCACGAGACGCGCGCGCGGCAGGGCGTAGTAGGTCGTGTCGACCTCGACCGTGTCGAACGAGCGGGCGTACTCGGTCAGGAACGCCGCGGGCGGCGTGCCCTTGGCGTAGAAGGGACCGACCCAGTCCTTCGAGGAGAAGGAGGAGGTGCCAAAGCGCACGAGCGCATTTGGGTCGTAGCGTGCGGGGAGGTCGGTCACCGGGCGCTGGACTCGGTGTTGGCCGGACCCTGGCCCGTCACGGTGCCGCCCCCTTGGGAGTCACCGTTGCCACAGCCGGAGAGCAGGGGGACGAGGAGATCGACGCCCAGCAGGCGGACAGGGCTAGGGGAGGACATCGGCAGTCAGTGTGCCAAGGTCCAGGGTCAGGCTGCCGGTGTTGAGCCAGCCCGTGGGGCTGCCGATGGCGTCCTGGAAGATCGTGACGCTCGTGAACGTCAGGGCGCCCGAGCAGCCGAAGAGGCCCAGGGCCGTGTCTTCGACCCGGGCCGCGCTGCTGGTGCCGATCTGGGTCACCCCGCCGTTCACGGTCGGGACGCCGACGGCCCCCGGGAAGGCGTCGAAGAGGCAGTTGTTGAACCACATGCCGCCGCCGGTGTTGTTGCCGACCACGCGGTTGGAATCCATCGAGGTGATGGTGGTCGTGGGGGTACCCGAGAGGCCGTTGATCTGGACGGCCGGAATGTTGCCCGTGACCAGGTTCTGGAACGTGTTGTTGTTGAAGGCGATCTGGAGGGACCCACCGGCGAAGCTCCCGGCATACAGGGCTTCGAAGTCACTGTGGGACTCGCAGTTCGAGATGTCTGCCTGGATCGCGCCAAACCCAGTCGGGTCCAGATCGAAGCCGCGGTACCGCTGAGGCGTGGTCGTGCCCAGATCGCAGTCACCCGCCGTGAGCGTGCACAGGCCGTTCGTCGTGATGAAGAAGATCCCTCGGAAGAAGCCATCGACCGTCGTCTCGGTGAGTGCGAGATTGGCGTCGAAGCATGCGATGCCGGAGCCCTGCGTGGAGTCGAACGGAGGGGTGTCGGGGTTCTCGATCCGCGTGTTGTGTACCTCGGCCGCAGCGCCGAGCGCCGAGCGGGTGGCGGTCGGCTGCAGGGTCTGACCGCTGCTCCGGATGCCGGTGGCGCTGGGGAAGACGTTCTGGATCACGACCCGCGGCGTTGCGAAGGTGCCGGCTGCGCCGATGGTGTACGACCCGGTGATCGCGTCGAGCTGGATGGCGTCTTCGAAGGTGCCGCGGATATCGACCTCGTCGATCACCGTCGGCCCTGAGACGCCGAAGCCTCGAATGCCGGAGGCTGCGGGCGCACGGATGTCCACGCCGCGCACCTCGTTCTGGTTGCCAAGTTGGATGACCGTGCCGACGCTTTCGCCGAGGGCTGCGCCCGAGTTCGTGAGTGTGGGCGCCGTGCCCGGCGGCACGATCGGGAGCATGTTCATGGTGAGCCCGGAGCGCTCGCCCACGACGCGCTGCTGGTCCATGAGGGACAGTCCGCCGTCGTAGGCGTCGCCGTTGCCCTCCGAGTAGATGAAGATCGTGTGCCCCACGTCAGGAAGCTGGCTGGCCTCGCCACCGAACTGCACCGCCATGAAGTCGTCGATCGACTGGAACGGGCTGTCGAAGTGGCCGTTGTTGGCCCCCTCGTGCTTGCTGTCGATGAACCAGACCATGTCGGAGAGCTGGATGCGAACCGTCGCGCGATCCGGGCCGCGCGTGCCTTCCTGCATCCAGTAGTTGAACTGGTCGGTCACGCCAGTGACGCCGACGGGCGGCGCATAGGTGAAGCTGCCATCGGCCTGGATGGTCACGCTGCCGCCGAGGTTCGTCGCGACGGCGACCCCCGGCGTCGCATCGTTCTCGAAGCCGGCCGGGGGCGTGATGACGACGAAGTCGGCTGCCGCGCGCGTGCTGCCGCCGGCCGCCGGCTTCCGCTCTTCCTCGTTGGCGCAGAAGGCGGGGATGTCGTTGGCGAGGACGCCGGGCGCGGCGACCCCCGTGGGGATGTTGCCGATGGTGCTGAAGTTGTTGTCGTTCAAAGCGAACGGCCCGACGAGGAAGCCGCCGATCGAGATCTCCTGCGGCTCGGAGGTGCCCGAGTTCCCGCCAGGGAGCATGATCGTGATCGTGACCTCGATGTCGCCGACGCCGTTCGGCACGCCGGCTTCCACCTGGGTGTCGGAGAGCACGGTGCCGGCGGTCTCGGTCGTGGCCGAGGACCCGCCGTCGAAGGGGGTGCCGTTCAGGGCGGTCCAGGTCACGACGATGTCGGAGCCGGCCTCCGCCAGGAAGCCCGAGCCCAGGAGGATGACCGTGTTGCCGCCGGGGCCACCCTGGCCGGAGGCGCACAGCAATTCCTGGTCGGGGGCGAGCCCGCTGACCACGATCGTGCCGGTTCCCGACGTCGTGGCCGAGCCGCACGCGGCGAGAGAGAGGGCGAGGAACAGGGCCAGGGCGGCACGCGGGGCGTTCAGGAGCTTCATGTCAGTACTTCCAAGCGCGGTCGGGGGCGCTGGTATCAGGAAACGTGCGGGGAGAGCGGAGCCGTGCGCGGCGCCGAAGCGCATCAGATGTCGAAGTGGACGCCGAAGTAGAGCGTGTGGACGATCGTGCTGTCGGTCACGTCGTTGATCTGGACCGAGCCGGTCGCGGCCTGGGTGAAGTCCAGGATCTCGTGGCCGCGGCTGGTGTCGTCCAGGAAGAGGACCGTGTAGGAGGCCGTGATGCCGACGCGGGCCCAGGGACGCCACATGGCGCGGACCTCGCCCTCGACCCCCCAGCTGAAGTCGGTGCGCTCGCGCTCCGCGTTCACGGTCGGACCGCCCGTGACGATCGACGTGTCCTTCTCGGTGAGGTCGCGGTTCAGCGCGCCACCCAGCAGCTGGCCGATGACGGCGAACTCGAAGCGGCTGCTCGGGCGTAGGTGCCAGGCACCCATGAGCTGGCCAGCCCAGAAGGTGTTGCGCGCCTCGCCCTCGAGATAGGAGTTGGCCGCGAGCCCGACCCAGTCCTTGGCGGAGGCCGTGTCCGTGAGGCTCACGACGCGCGCGCCGAGACCCCAGGAGAAGCGTGACGTCCGTGCGCTGGGGATCGTCTTCCACCAGTTGAGTTCGAGGCTCCAGAGGTCGACCTCGTTCTCGAGCGTGGCCGTGGCGGCCGGCGAGACCGCCAGCGCGCCGCCCGGGGTGGGGGTGAAGCCGAACAGGCGACCCGTCTGGCGCGAGTCCGCAGACCAGTTCTGGAAGCTGCCGCGCAGCTCGATGCGCTCGCAGGCGCGCAGGTACCGTCCGACGGTCACGCGGCCGGCGAAGCCGGGGTCGAAGTCGTTCTCGCCCCAGTCGAAGGCCGGGCGGCCGCCCGGCGGCGCGAGGCCCAGCAGGCCCTCGGGATCATCGTGGATGCCGGCACCGGCCTCGAGACCGACGTACCAGCTGGCCGGCTTGCCGCGACGCAGCGTCGGCGCGGTCGTCCCCGCGGCCGGCATCGTCACGTCGTCGAGGACGGCGGGCGCGCTCGTGACTTCGTCGGCCGCGGCTGCGGTGTCGAGGGCAGGGGCATCGCCGGCGGGCGGTGCGTCGTCGAAGGCCATGGCCGGGGCGGCCGGCAGCGGC
>JARGNS010000207.1 GCA_029213105.1 Planctomycetota bacterium | reverse complement strand
TCAAAATCCCCCGCCCTTACGGGCTTGTGGGTTCGAGTCCCACCTCCGGCACCACCACACCGATTGGTTCCAGGAACGAGTGCGCCGCCCAAGCGACCGGTTGGTTCCTGGAACGCGTCGTGCGCCCAAGCGGTGGATCCGTTCCGGGTTCCGTACGCGTATCCTGTTGCCGGCGCGCGGCGGGCGCGCAGACGAGAGGCGCTCATGGGACGACAGTGGCTTCAGAAACACCGGGAGATCAACGCGGCCAAGCGCGGCAAGATCACCGGCAAGCTCGTACGCGAGATCAGCATCGCGGCCAAGGGCGGCGCAGATCCCTCCATGAACGCCCGGCTCGCCGTGGCCGTCGAGGCGGCCCGCAAGGCGTCGGTGCCCAACGACACGATCAAGCGCGCCATCAACAAGGGCGCCGGCATCGGCGGCGAGAAACTCGAACTCGAGACGGTGACGTTCGAGGGCTTCGCACCCCACAAGGTGCCCGTGATCGTCGAGTGCCTCACGGACAACCGCAAGCGGACCGCCCCCGAGATGCGCGTGCTCTTCCGCGCCGGTCAGCTCGGCGCGAAAGTGCGTTTCTTCTTCGACCACATGGGCATCATCGATGCGACCCATGCAACCGAAGGGCTCGACCCCGAGGAGGCCGCCATCGAGGCCGGGGCCCAGGACTGCGAGCCGCTGGACGAGACACCCGAGGAGGGCACCGGCGGGCGCTTCTACACGGACCCCACCGACCTGGACACCGTGACCGTGGCGCTCGGCGAGGCCGGCTGGACGGTGACCGCGTCGGACATCGGTTTCCGCCCCAAGGAACTGATGGAACTCGAGGGCGAGCAGCGCTCCGACGTCGAGTCGTTCCTCGCCGCGCTCGACGACAACGACGACGTCCACCGCATCTACGCGGCGCTCGCGTAGGCGCGCCTACTTCGCCTCTTTCTTCTTCGGCGGCGGCGCGGGCGCAGGCGTGATCGGCGTGCGCCGGTGCCGAGCGAAGAAGTCGAAGATCCTCGGGGTCGCTTCGAAGTCGCGGCTTGCGCGACCGACGAGGCGCTGCGGCAGGTACTGGGTGCCGCCCGGCCAGGCATGCCCGCCACCTTGGACGCGCACCAGCACGACCTCGGCGCCCCGGCGGCACGGGGTGTAGCGCGTGACGGTCGTCGTGGTTCCATCGCGCGGCGCCTTGTCGGGTAGCGGCTGGGCCTGCGCGTCCGTCTGGCAGCCGTTGAAGGCACGCCAGCGCACGATCGTCTCGTTCGTGGAGAAGATCGCGCCGCGCTTGCGACCGAACGCCGTCACGTGGCCTCCGCCGTAGGGCACGAGTGGGTCGCTCGTGCCATTGATGACCATGAGTCCCACGGGCTGCGCGGGTCGCTTGTCGGCGTGCACCTTCTGCAGTTGGGCCGTCACGGGGGCGATGGCCGCGATGCGGTCGGAGAGCTCCAGGCCCAGACGGATCGACATGAACCCGCCGTTGGAGATCCCCGTGGCGTACACGCGGCTGCGGTCGATGCCGTGGGAGGCGTGCACCTTGTCGATGACCGCCGAGAGGAACGCGACGTCGTCCACGCCCTTACGCTGCCGGGCTCGCAGCGTGTCGAGCGGGCGCCCGTCGTTCCAGCCCTTGGCGATCCCCTGCGGAAGCGCGACCACCCAGCCGCGCTTGTCCGCCTCGCGGCGGAACTGCCCGCCCGTGCTGGCGTCGAACTGCTTGGCCTCGCCGCCGCCGCCGTGCAGGGCGAGGACGAGGGGGGCGGGTTTCGTCTTCGTGTGGCCGCTCGGCGTGATCAGGCGGTAGGTGCGCTTGCGCCCCCCGTGGACGAAGGCGTGCTCGGTGGTGGTGGCGGCCTCGGACGGATGGGGCAGGACCAGCACGCCGGCGAGCAGGACGAGAAACCAAGCGGGGGTCGTGGCGCGCATGCCCCTAGATACCCGCCGCTCGCCCGCGGGTTTCGCGGCGGGTCGGCTGGACCCCGCCGCGACAGCACGGGCGAGAGCGAACCGAGGATCCCGGTGAGCGTGGCGCTCGGGCGCATCGCCGCGTCGGTCTTCTCCTTCGACGGCATGAAGTAGCCACCGATGTCCTGGGCGCCGCCCTGGGCCGCGGCCAGCTCGGCGAGGATCGTCGCCTCGTTCTCGGCCAGTGCGGCCGCCAGGGGCGCGAAGCGCGTGGCCAGTGCCGTGTCGTCGGTCTGGGCCGCGAGGGCGTCCGCCCAGAAGCGCGCCAGCCAGTAGTGGCTGTCGCGGTTGCCAGGCTGGTTGACCTTGCGCTGCGGGCCCTTGTTCTCCGTGAGCACCTTCGCCGTGGCCTGATCCAGCGAGCGGCCCAGGAGGGCGGCCCCCGGGTTGTTGAAGTTCCCGGCGAGGTGCTCCAGGGAGACGGCCAGGGCGAGGAACTCGCCGAGCGAGTCCCAGCGCAGGTGCCCCTCGGCCGTGAACTGCTGCACGTGCTTGGGCGCGGAGCCGCCGGCGCCCGTCTCGAACAGGCCGCCGCCGTTGAGCAACGGGACGATCGAGAGCATCTTCGCGCTCGTGCCGACCTCGAGGATCGGGAAGAGGTCCGTGAGGTAGTCGCGCAGCACGTTGCCCGTGACCGAGATCGTGTCCTCGCCGTCGCGGATGCGCTCCACCGAGAAACGGCAGGCGGCGACGGGATCCAGGATCTGGAGATCCAAGCCGTCCGTGTCGTGATCGCCCAGGTAGGTCTTCACCTTCTCGATCAGCTGGGCATCGTGCGCGCGCGCCTCGTTGAGCCAGAACACGGCCGGCACGCCCGTGGCGCGAGCGCGGTTCACGGCGAGCTTGACCCAGTCGCGGATGGCCGCGTCCTTGGTCTGGCAGGCGCGCCAGATGTCGCCGGCTTCGACCTCGTGGGAGAGCAGCGTGTCGCCGTCGGCCGAGACGATGCGCACGGTGCCGTCCGCGGGGATCTCGAACGTCTTGTCGTGGCTGCCGTACTCCTCGGCCTTCTGGGCCATGAGGCCGACGTTCGGCACGCTGCCCATGGTGGTCGGGTCATACGGGCCGTGCGCCTGGCAGTCCTCGACCATGACCTGGTAGACGCCCGCGTAGCTGCTGTCGGGGATGACCGCCTTGCAGTCCTGCAGCTCGCCGGCGGCGTTCCACATGCAGCCGCCGTCGCGAATCATCGGAGGCATCGACGCGTCGATGATCACGTCGCTCGGCACGTGCAGATTCGTGATGCCGTTGTCCGAGTCCACCATCGCGACGGACGGGCCCTTCGCGTAGAGGGCCGCCAGATCGGCCTCGATGGAGGCGCGCTCGTCCTTGGGCAGGTCCGCGATGCGGCTGACGACGTCGCCGAAGCCGTTGTTCGGATCCACGCCGAGCTTGTCGAAGGCATAGCCGTACTTGCCGAACAGGTCCGCGAAGAACACGCGGACGGCATGGCCGAAGATGATCGGGTCCGAGACCTTCATCATCGTGGCCTTCATGTGCAGCGAGAAGAGCACGCCTGTCTTGCGGGCGTCCTCGATCTGGTCACGGAGGAAACCCACCAGCGCCTTCTTGCTCATGAACGTGGCGTCGAGCACCTCCCCGGCCAGCAGGGCCAGGCCGTCCTTGAGCACGGTGACCGTCCCGTCCGCGTCGACGTGCTCGATGCGTGCGACTGTGTCGGCGGGGAGGACGACGCTGCGCTCGTTGGCGCAGAAGTCCCCCGCCTGCATGGACGCGACGTGGGTCTTGCTGTCCTCGCGCCACGGCTTCATGCGGTGGGGGTTGGCGCGGGCGTAGGCCTTGACGGGGGGCGGCGCGCGGCGATCGGAGTTGCCCTGGCGCAGCACGGGATTCACGGCGCTGCCCTTGACCTTGTCGTAGCGCGCCTTGACCTCGCGCTCCTCATCGTCTGCCGGCTCCTCCGGGTACTCGGGCAGGTCGTAGCCCTTGGCCTGCAGCTCCGCGATGGCGGCGACGAGCTGCGGCACCGAGGCGCTGATGTTGGGCAGCTTGATGATGTTCGCTTCGGGCGTGAGCGCCATGGCGCCCAGCTCGGCCAGGGCGTCGGGGACCTGCTGGGCCTCGGTCAGGCGGTCGGGGAACACCGCCAGGATCCGGGCCGCGAGGGAGATGTCCTTGAGGCCCACCTCGACACCGGCCGCGCCGGCGAAGGCCTGGACGATGGGCAGCAAGGAGTGCGTGGCGAGCGCGGGGGCCTCGTCGGTGAGCGTGTAGACGATCGAAGGGGACGCGGGCATGGGGGCTCTCCCTGAGCGAGGCGGTACGGCAGAAGGTGGTGTACCAAGCCGCCGCGGTGGCGTCAGCGCCGATTCCGGGCCCTCGCGTCCCTCAGGGGCGCCAGCGCAGCCCGAAGGTGAACTTGGTGTCGTAGCTCCTGAAATCGCCCGGGGGTTCCGGTACGTAGTCGATCAGGAAGCCCACCGTCAGGTCGAGGTGGTCGCGCAACGGATGGAGGTAGCGCAGCTCCAGCTGGAGGGGGGAGCGCTCGATCTCGTCGAGGTAGGGGACGGCGTTCGCTGTCGCCAGGAACGAGTCGCCCTGCTCGAACTCGTGACGGTAGGCGAGGTGTGCGAGCAGCGCCGAGGTCGTGAGCGTGGGGAAGCCCGCGCGGCGCTCCGTCCCAGCACCAGCGCCGAGGCCGCCGGAGAAGGTCGTGCGCTTGCGCTTCACGAAGTCGTACTCGTAGCCCAGGAACCAGCCGGTCCGCAGGAGGATGTCGGCGAAGTCATCGCGGGAGAGCAGTTGGGTGGCCACGAAGCGGCTGCGTCGTGAGAGATCGCGCTTGTAGGCCAGGTTCGACGTGTACTTGCCCTCGGTCTGCTCGCCGTTGGCCTCCTCGTAGAACGACGTGCCGCGCCACGACAGGCTGTTCCTGCGGTTCCACCGATAGCCGATCTCCAGATCGAGGTTGAGCTTGGTCTTGATCGTGTTGCCCGCGTCGTTGGAGAGCCCCGCGCCGAAGGCGAAGTCCCAGGGGCGCTTGCACGGGTCCGGGGTCGCCTCGAACGCGCAGCCGCAGTCGGCCGTGACGGGGGCGCGGATGGTGGCGGGCCCCGGCGCCGGCGCCGGCCCGTGCGGCATGTCGAAGGCCTCGACGTCGCTGCGGGGGATCTGCAGGCGTCCAAGCACGGGGTGGTCGATCACCAGGAAGTCGCCGCTGTCGCGGACCTCGCCCCGCAGGACGTCGCCGTTGGTCAGGGTGATGCTGTCGGCGTGCGCGCTGGTGGCCGCCCACGTCAACGCCATGGCCACAAGCAGGCAACGAATGGACCCATACCGCATGGTCGTGCTCCTCGTCCCCGATCGGGGGGGCAGAGGATAGGACGCCCAGGCGGCTGCTGACCAGCCATGAAGAAGAGAAGAGAAGGGCCGCATCCGGGTGGGGATGCGGCCCTCTTGGCGGCCGGTGGGCCCAGCGGCCCCGTCGGCTGGGGGGCTACACGTCAGACGGCTGCTGGATCAGCAGCGCGATGCCGAGGCAGGCGTCGCCATCGGAACCGTTCAGCTGCGAACTGTAGAGCCCGAAGATCCCGAACGTGCCGTCGTGGTTCATGAAGCCCTGGGCGTACAGATTGTCGCCCTCTTCCGAGACCGTGAATCGCATCAGCCCAGGCGGGTCGCCCGGGCCGGCCCATTCCCACTCGCCGATGAGGTTCAGCTCGTCATTGCCGCCCTCGGGGTCGGTGTCGAGGTCGTTCGCCTTCTGGCGGTAGACCCCGGTCCCGGCGAGGCTGAGCGCCGGCAGGGAGATGGCCGCGAGGTTGTTCTCGGGGGGCATGAAGCGCAGGGTCGCCCCGACGGTGCGGGCCATCTCGGTCCCGCCGCCTTCCCCGTAGCACAGGTCCATCCACAGCACCTTGTAGTCCCGGAAGACGACGTCAGGCGAGGCCTCGTCCGAGAGTCGGACGGCGACATTGATGAGGTTTTCGCCGTAGGCCTCGTTCATGCCCTCGGACTCGCGCCACATCAGGAAGTCGCCGCCGTTGGCCAGGAAGGCCTTGGCCTGCTCGCTCGGAGGCGCCAGCGGATCCAGGGTCACCTCGCCCGTGGCCTCGTCGAGGACGTAGGCCGTGGTCTCCTGACCGTCGCTCGTGGGCAACGGCTCGTTCGGGTCTCCGTCCGTGTCTTCCCACGCAAGCTGGGCGGCCATGCCGTCGGGCAGGCGCTCCAGGGAGAGTTCCTCCAGCTGCCGGGTGACCTGGCCCGCCTGCGGGTCGAAGGACACGAGACCGAGGCCCGCGGAGAGCAGCCGGCGACCGGCACCCGCCTCCATCAGGCGGCCGAAGGAGATCCAGCCGAAGTCGCGGCCTCCCAGGTCCTGGTTCGAGACCGGTCCCTTCTTGGCCAGCAGCTCCAAGTAGTAGCTGTAGCTCGTTCCGAGGGGGTTGGTCGTGTCGATGACGCCCTCCGGCGTCAGGCCGTACTGGACGCCGCGCTCCGTGACCAGGGCCGCGAACACGCCGTTGTCGGGTGCCGGGCTGATGGGGCAGAACGTCGCGGCGTTGGCCGGGTAGCGCCAGCCGGTGCCAGCGCACGGGCTCAGCGGGTCGCAGATCTCCTCTTCAAACGGCGCGATGACCGCCAGGGAGCCGTCCGCGTTGCGGGTGAAGTCCGCCGTGAAGGCATCCAGGGTCTCGACGTCCACCTCCCAGAGGAGCTGGTAGTCGAGCGCCACGGTCGCTGCGGGGTGCGGCGGCTGCGTGGCGACCTGCACCGCCTGGAAGCTGGTCGTGCCCAGGGCC
>JARGNS010000206.1 GCA_029213105.1 Planctomycetota bacterium | reverse complement strand
CTACCACCACCATCACCACCGCGGGTGGCACTACCCCTACTTCGGCTTCTACTACGCGTGGCGCCCCTACGGCTACGGCTGCTACCCGTACTGGAACGTGTATCCGGGTTGGGGCATGAACTTCGGCTTCGGCGTGAGCTACTACGGCCCGGCCTACCGCACCGTGTTCGTCGAGTCCGAGCCCTACTACGGTCCGGGTGAGGTCGTCGAAGAGGTGATCTACGACGAGGCGCCCCAACAGGCCGCCGAAGGCGCCCCCCTCGAGCAGCCCCTCGAGCAACCCGCCGAGGAGGACTTCCCCGTCGCGCCGGCCCAGCCTGCCGAGCCGTCCACGGACGGTGCGGACACCGGCGACACCCAGGCCGCCCCCCGCAAGCCGCACGCGGACTTCGAGCCGTCGGTCAAGGCCTTCCTCGCCGGCGACTACCAGGGGGCCCTCGGCCACCTGGACAACGTCGTCCGCGACGAGGCCGACAACGGCGAGGCCTGGCTCGCCGTCATGCACGCCAACTTCGCCCTGGGTCGCTACGGCCCGGCGAGCAGCGCCCTGGCCAAGGCCGGCGCCCTCGGCGCCTTCCCGCGCGGCTACCAGTTCGACCCGGCTCCCCTCTACGCCAAGCAGGCGGGCGCGTTCGACGGCTACCTCCAGGCGCTCGATGACCACCTGGCGGCGAACCCGAAGGACGCCGACGCCCAGCTGGTGCGTGCCTACATGCACGTCACCCTCGGTGAGAAGGGCGAGGCCCGCACGGCTCTCGACAAGGTCCTGGAGCTGCGCCCGGCCGACGAAACCGCGCCGGAGCTGGCCCTGGCCCTGTTGCCGCCGCCGCCGCCGCCGGTGAAGCAGGGCGCCGTCGAAGCCCCCGCCAAGAAGTAGCGCCCGGCCTCGACCGAGAGCCCCCCACGGGGGGCTCTTGCGATAGCCTGCGCGCTCGGAGGAGACGCGCATGGCCGGAATCTACGACTCGGTGCTGGAAGCGATCGGCAACACGCCGCTCGTCCGGCTGCAGACCATCGGCAAGAACACGGGGTGCGAGATCCTCGTGAAGTGCGAGCACCTGAATGCCGGCGGCTCCGTCAAGGACCGCATCGGCAGGCGGATGATCGAGGAGGCCGAGAAGGCCGGGCGCATCAAGCCGGGCGACACCCTCATCGAGCCGACCAGCGGCAACACGGGGATCGGCATGGCCCTCGCGGCCGCGGTCAAGGGCTACCGCATGATCATCACGATGCCCGAGAAGATGAGCCGCGAGAAGCAGATCACCCTCGAGGCCCTCGGTGCCGAGATCATCCGCACCCCCACCGAAGCCGCGTGGGACGCCCCCGAGAGCCACATCGGTGTGGCCAAGCACCTCGAGAGCATCCTGCCCAACGCCCACATCCTCGACCAGTACGGCAACCCGGACAACCCGACCGCCCACTACGAAGGCACGGGCCAGGAGATCCTGGACCAGACCGGCGGCGCGCTGGACTACCTCGTCCTCACGGCGGGCACCGGCGGCACGATCACGGGGACGGCCAAGCGCATCAAGGAGGCGCTGCCGCACGTGAAGGTCATCGGCGTGGACCCCGAGGGCTCGATCCTCGCCGGCCCCGGCCCCATCGGCAGCTA
Source organism: Planctomycetota bacterium (assembly GCA_029213105.1). Classification (GTDB taxonomy): domain Bacteria; phylum Planctomycetota; class PLA2; order PLA2; family JAEUHO01; genus JAHEIK01. The sequence goes on along the minus strand of JARGNS010000206.1, from coordinate 5,129 downwards.
CAAGGTCGAAGGCATCGGCTACGACTTCGTGCCCGACGTGCTCGACCGTGGGGTCGTGGACGAGTGGATCAAGTCCAACGACCGCGACAGCTTCCTCATGGCACGGCGCCTGATCCGTCAGGAAGGCCTGCTCGTGGGCGGCTCATCGGGTTCGGCCGCCTGGGCCGCCGTCGAGATCGCCAAGAAGTACGGCCCCGACAAGCGCATCGTCACGATGATGTGCGACTCGGTCCGCAACTACATGACGAAGTTCCTCGACGACGCCTGGATGCGCGAGAACGGCTTCACGGAGAGCCTGTGGGAGACGAACTCCCTGGGCGAGCTGCTTCTTTCCCTTCCCGCGCGTGACCTCATCACCGCAGCAAGTGCCGACACCGTCGGCGACACGATTGCCACGCTGAAGGACCAGGGCATCAGCCAGGTGCCGGTCGTCGAGGACGGCAAGCTCGTCGGCATCGTCACGGAGTCCGACCTGCTGCGCACGCTCGTCGATGGCCGCGCCACGCAGGAGAGTGCCGTCGCCGAGGTGATGATGCGCAACGTCGAGACGGTGCACGTGGATCAGGACGCCGGCGTGCTGACGAAGCTCTTCGCCCAGGACCTCGTCGCGATCGTCGTGGACGACGCGGGCCATGTCGCCGGCCTGCTGAGCCCGATGGATCTCGTCGAGCACCTCACGAAGGCCTCGGGCCGCTCGTAGCTCTCTAGCGCGTGCGGTAGAGCCGACGCACGAGGGCCATCTGGCCGGCGTGCCACGTGTCGTGGCGAATGGCCATCGCGAGGAACTCCGCCAGCGGCATGCCCGGCTCGACGGGGTCAGCCAGGTCGGCCGGCGCAAGTGCCGCGATCGCGGCGCGCAGGTGCCGGTGCGCGCCGTCGAGCGCGGCGAGATCCGCGGCCAGGGATCGACCCGGGGCGAACGGCGTCTCCTCCTCGCTCGGGGGGTGTCCGCGCATCTGGATCCGGCGGGCGTACGACTGCTTGCAGGCCGCGAGATGGGCCACGTGCCAGCGGATGGAGCCCGGCGGCGGCCAGCCCGGCTTGGGGGTCTCCTGCGCATGGGCCGGGGGCTGCCAGGCGGCCTCCCCCTCGTCGCCGGCAGCAAGCACGGCGCGCACGGACTCCCACTTGTGGCCCCAGGCGTCGTCGAGCTGGCGCAGGATCGCGTCGATCACGTTCAAGGGGTCACTCATCGTCATCAGACCCCAAGGTGGCCCCGGTGGCGGTGCCCAACCAGTCGGCGGGGACGACCGGGGGATGCCGCTAGTTCGAGCGGTGGTCGTTGTGGCACGCCTCGCACTGGGCGGTCACGGCGGCGAGGGCCTTCTTCGCGCGGTCGGGCTTGCGGAAGGCGAGCGCCTTGCTGAGGCCCTTGCCGGCGTCCCGGAAGTCGGCGCAGTGCTGCTTCCACTTCTTGAGGCCGGCGGCGTCGTCGGCGCCGCGGGGCGGCGACTTGCCCATGAGCGTGTTGCCCGACTCGGCGATCATCTGGGCGCGATGACGCGCCAGCTTCCAGCCCGCCTTGTCGGTCGGGTTGTCGCAGAACGCCTTGATCATCCCGTAGAAGCCGTGCTCCTCGTGATTGACGGCATTCATGATGTTCGTGACGCCGGCGACGGGCTCGGGGGCCGCATCGCCATCGGCGACGGCCTGGGGGCCACTGTCGGTGACGATCGAGACGGCCACGGCGGCGCCGAGAGCGAGGAATGCGAGGCCGGCGAAGGCGAGGCCGAGACGGGTGGACATCGAGCGCATGGGGAATTCCTCCGGGGCGGAACGACAGGCCCGCCGGAACGGGCGACCTACAGGTGAAAGCATCGACGCCCCCGTGACGATTGTCTAGGGGGCGGCCGGGAAGGAATTCATCCGGACTGTCCCCCCTTCGTGGACAGTGGGCCCTACAGGAGGCGGTTCAGACGACCATGGCAAGGCGCAGGCATCGACGGAAGAAGCAGCGCGGCGCGGCCCAGCCCGCGACCGACGGCCCGGAGGGCGGGGCTCCTGAAGGCGGGGCTCCCGAAGGCGGGGCTCCCGAAGGCGGGGCCCCGGAGAGCCCGGCCCCGAAGCCGGCTCCGGCCAAGGCCGCAGAGCCGGCCGGCGAGGCCCTGGTGCCCTGGCGCATGCGCATGACGGCGCTGGGCAACTGCGTTCGGGACTGGAGCCGCCTGCACTACGCCGAGGCCCTCGACGCCTGGCTGCGCGAGCGCTTCGAGGATCCGGATGCGGCAGCCCACGCGGCCGACGTCGGGCAGGCCGTCGACGACTTCGTCTGCAGTGCGGGCTCGTCGGGCGATGCCCCGTCGATCCTGTCGGTGTGGTGCGGGCAGGTGGCCTCGGGGCAGATTCCCGTCTCGGAGCTCGGCGGCGCGACGGACGAGGACGTCGCCCAGGTCCGGCGCTGGGAACGCGAGCGCCACCGCGGCGTGTTCATCCTGCAGCGGGCCCAGCGCGATCAGCTCTCCCTGTGGGACCCGCTGGAGGGCGCGCCCCTGACGCTGCACCTGCTGACGAGGTTGGGTGCGGCGGAGTGCGATGCGCTCCAGCGCGGCACGGTCGTGACGGCCGTCTACCAGCCATGGATGGCGCGCCTGGTCGCCGTCGGCGCCGAGTACTTCTCGGACCCGCGCGCGGTGCAGCTCTTCCGCGAACAGACCCTCGACGCCGAGCGCGCCTGGCACGAGGCTCCGGCTCCCGCACCGACGCCGACGCGCGCCAAGAAGCGCTCCTCCGTGTGATGCCCTGGGGCAGAGCCCCGGGCATCCGTGTCTCCAGGGGGCTCCGCCCCCTCGTCGGCAAGCGACACGGACCCGCCCCCGGCGGGTCCGGCGCGCCTCCTCACCCCCCTGCGGATCGAGTGCTCACCTGGGAGACCGCCCCACCCCCAGGACGGGGCGGAACGAGGGCATACGCCGATCGCCCGTGAGGTCGCGGGCGGCTGCCCAGGCCGCCCGCAGGCCCGGCGGCCGTAGGGGCGGTCCAGCGAAGCCCGCAGGGCGAGCGTGTGTCCGCCCGCGAGCCGGGACACGTGGACGCACGCGCACCACGGCGCAAAAATGAACAACGGCCGCGTGCAAGCACGCGGCCGTCATTGCGTTTCGGGCGAGTCGAAGAACTAGGCGGTCTTCTTCTCGGACTTGGGCGTGAGCGTCCAGAGGGCCTTCACCTGCTTCTTGAGCTCGGCGAGCTTGGCGTCGACCTCGGCGCGGTCCTTCTTGACCTCGGCGAGATCCTTCTCGGCCTTCTTGCCATCCTCGCTGGCGAGGCGCGACGCCTTGCCATCCAGGACCTTCTTGGCGTTGGCGAGCTGGTCCTGCTCCGTGAGCAGCTTGAGGTGGGTCTTGACGACCTTGTCGAGCTTCTCCTTGTAGACCGTGCCGGAGACCTGCTTCATGGCGCTGTAGAGCGTGCTGGCCTTGAGCTTGCCCTTCTCGAGAACCTTGACCTTCATCTTGACCGGGTCGACGAGGAGCATGCGCGGCAGCTCCTTGCCCTTGCCCGCGAGCAGCGGGTCGAGCTCGGCGTGGTCCGGGTGCATCTTGACGGTCTTGAAGCCCTTCATGCCGAGGGCGACCTTCTCGTCCTTCAGCACGACCTCTTCGAGCTTGTCGAAGCCTTCGCAGCCGGCGGCCTCGTCGCACACGTAGACGACGACGGGCTTGGTGCCCCACTTGAGGGTCAGCGTGTCCGACTCGACCTTCTTGGTCGTGTCCGAACCCTCACCGGTGACGACGACGTCCTTGGACGCCTTCGAGCTGATCTTCTCGACGGTCTGCCAGTGGATGTTCAGTTCCGCCAAACTGGCGGAAGAGCGACCGTTGCATCAGCCGGCTTCGGCCGTGACGGTCCAGAGAGCGCCGGCAGCGAGGCCGACAAAGACAGCGGCCGAGACAAAGAGGGCCTTGCGCATGGAGTTCTCCTGGGGACGAGAGGCCGTACGGCAGGGTCCAGCCCTGCTCGACGACCGAAAGGCGATCGGACTACTCTATCGGCGCCATCCCACGATCGCCCGCCCCCGAAAGGGACGAAAGGCCTGTCCCAGCCCCTCGCCAGGGACCTAGAAGGCCCGTCGGAGGATCCGGAAGGCGCCTCCGCCCCGGGATCGAACGCCATGCAGACGCCGCATACCCCCTGGATACGCCCCGAGCCCCTGCCGGGTTTCGTCGAGACAGAGCACCTGGTCCTGCGCTGGTGGCAGCCCGAGGACGCCGCCGCCCTGCACGCGGCCGTCGCCAGCGACCGCGCCGCCCTGCTGCCCTGGCTGCCCTGGGCGGCCACGACCCACGCCACGATCGAGGACTCCGCCGCGACCATCGCCTTCTTCACCGAGAAGCGCGACCTGGGCGAGGACTACACCATGGGCGCCTTCGACCGCACGACGGGCGAGGCCGTGGGCGGAACCGGCTTCCACCGCCTGGTGCCCGAGGCCGAGGAGGCCGAGTGCGGCTACTGGATCCGGGGCTCGCGCCAGCGTGAAGGCCTCTGCACGGAGATGACGCGCGCGATCCTGACCGCCGGGTTCCGGGACTGGGGCTTCCGGCGCATCCACCTGACCTGCGCGGGCGGCAACATGGGCTCGCGCGGCGTGCTGGCGAAGATCGGCATTCCCCAGGAGGGCTGCGACCGCCAAGCGCGCTGGATCGAGGGCGTCGGCTACGACGACCATCTGCACTACGGCGTCCTCGCCCACGAATGGGATCTCGACGCCCAGGCGATGCGCGTGCCTACGGAATGATCCGCCAGGCCCCCTGCTCGCGCACGAGCAGGACCATCACCGGCTGCGTCTCGCCGCGCACGGCAAAGTGCAACCGGGCGCGCGTGCCCTCGAAGGCCGTGCCGAGGTAGACGCCGCGGCGCGCCTTGGCCTGGGGGGAGTCCGTCTCACGCTCCAGTGCCTCCAGCGCGGCGACGTCGGGCCGCCCCCCACCGGCGGGCAGGCGCCAGCCCTGGGCCGCCAGGGCGTGGATGCCGACCCAGTCCTGGGCGCGGCGTAGGGCCTTCCAGCGGCGCCACGTCTCGCGGGCCGACGGACGGGCGCTCGTGCCCACGCGCGGCTCGCGCACCAGGTCCGCGACCTGCCGCGGCGCGGCGGGCTCCGGCAGGAGCGCGCGCCGCGTGACCAGCAGCCGCCC